>JAZRHK010000028.1:0-16637 GCA_045644725.1 Candidatus Coprenecus sp.
CCATCCTGCTGAAATTATGGATATGAGTTTTGCCATTCAGGCATTGAGTGCACAGTATGTCGTGAATAATTTCAGAGATAAAAAAGGAAAGCTTGGTGAGATGGCCTTTGAGATTCCAAATGAAATTGACCAAAGAGTGGCAATGATGAAATTGAAGAGCTGGGGATATTCAATAGATACCCTTACGGATGCTCAAAAAGAGTATTTGGGAGTATAAAAAATGGGGCGGAATAAGATTCTCGCCCCATTTTGTTGCTGAAATTATGACTTGTGTGATATACGTTTGTAATTGCAAAGGTAATACTAAATATTTAATATACAATGAATAAAGTAAAAAAGTCATCTAAATTTCCAAAAACATTCTGGGTGGCAGTGGTGATGGAGTTTTTTGAGAGGGGATCATATTACGGGATGATGTCAGTTCTATCGGTATTTCTGGTATTGAACGGTGCCGAAGGTGGTTTGGGTTTATCCAAAGAGCAGGCAGGAAGTATCCTGGGTACAATCCCGCCTCTCTTGTATTTTTTGCCAATTATAGCCGGGGCAATTGCAGACAGATACGGGTATAGAAAAATTCTGTATTTTGCATTCGGTTGCATGGTTGTAGGTTATGGATTGACAGGTGTTTTCTCCGGTAGTGGCTTCGATGGTATGGAGGCAAGGTACTTTATGGTGTTTGCCTCTCTGCTTATTATGGCTGTTGGAGCAGGTTTCTTCAAGCCGGTAATATCGGGAACGATAGCCAAAAGTACCAATGAGAGCAATTCTGGCCTAGGATTCGGCATATTTTATTGGTCCATCAATCTGGGTGCATTCCTTTTTCCACTTATCCTTATACCGGTTCTCAAGTCCTATTCCTATAGTTATATCTTCTTTTTGTCTGCCGCTATAGGGGTTATACTTCTTTTGATAAATACTTTTTTCTATGAGGAACCAAAAGTATATGTTGGACATAGTGAAGATAAAAAGGGAAAGTCTATCGGGCAAGTTTTTGCAGAAATGCTTCTGGTAATAAAGGACTGGAGATTTCTTTTGATGGTTTTACTTTATTCAGTTTTCTGGATTTTGTATTTCCAGATGTATGGTACAGTTCTGTGGTATGTGGATGAACATATGGATATGACTCCAGTCAACAACGCAGTTAACAGTTTTCTGGGACTCTTTGTGGATAGTCCGTCCTGGTTCTTCGATGTGGAACATGTTACAGTTGTCAATGCCGGAGTAATTATCCTGCTTCAACTTATCGTTTCCAAGATAGTTCAAAGAGCTCCGGCCCTCCCCACAATGATAGTGGGTATCGGTTTTGGTACTTTAGGGATGGCGATTCTTTCGTTCTCGGATTCCCCTTGGCTTTTCATTCTTGGAATCATGACTTTTACATTGGGAGAGATGACTGCTCATCCAAAATACAATTCATATATTGGAATGATTGCCCCTTCTGACAAGAAGGCGCTTTATATGGGATATTCATTCCTATATGGTGTGATAGGCAGCAGTATCGGAGGTTTTGTTGGTGCTGCACTATATGTGAAATATGTGGAGGAGATGGCTAACCCATCGGCATTTTATCTGATATTTGCATGTTTGGGAGTCTTCAGTATGGTGGCTCTGATTCTTTACAATAGATTTATTGCGCCAAAAAGGGTGAAATAGCGGAATATTTTTGGAAATCAGTCAAATAGTTTCTATTTTTGCGCGCTTTCCGAAAGGAAATTATAAATAATGTCTAACAACTTGTTGATTAACTAATTACTAATTATGACAACTGAAAACATTCAAAACCAAGTTGAGGAAACTGTAAAAGCAGTAGAATCAGCTCCAGCTGTGGAGGTTAAAACCCGCAAAAGCAATGCTTCTGTTCCAGTAGACCAATTTGACTGGGATAGTTTCGAAAAAGATGCAATCTATGACGTAGAAAAATCTCAAATTGAAGAGAGCTACAATCAGACTCTTTCTAAAGTCGTTGAAAACGAGGTAGTAGAAGGTGTGGTAATGGCTGTTAACAAAAGAGAGGTTCTAGTTAATATTGGATATAAATCTGAAGGTGTTATCAATATTGGTGAATTCCGCTACAATCCTGATGTTAAAGTTGGTGACAAAGTGGAAGTGTATGTTGAAACAACTGAGGACAAAAAAGGTCAGCTTATCCTTTCTCACAGAAAAGCTCACTCACTTCGTTCATGGGATATGGTTAACGAGGCATTTGAGAAAGATGAAATCGTTAAAGGTTATGTTAAATGCCGCACTAAAGGTGGTATGATCGTTGACGTATTCGGTATCGAGGCATTCTTGCCAGGTTCTCAGATCGATGTTAAACCTATCAGAGACTACGATGTATATGTTAACAAAACTATGGACTTCAAGATCGTTAAGATCAACCATGAGTTCCGTAATGTTGTAGTTTCTCACAAAGCTCTTATCGAGGCTGAGATCGAGGCTCAAAAAGCTGACATCATCGGTAAACTTGAGAAAGGTCAGGTACTTGAGGGTACTGTTAAGAACATCACTTCTTACGGTGTTTTCGTTGACCTTGGTGGTGTTGACGGTCTTATCCACATCACTGACCTATCATGGGGTAGAATCAATCATCCTGAGGAGGTTGTTGCCCTTGATCAGAAGATTAACGTGGTTATCCTTGACTTCGATGATACAAAGAAACGTATCGCTCTTGGTCTAAAACAACTTAACGCTCACCCTTGGGAGGCTCTTGATGAGAACCTTAAGACTGGTGATGTAGTTAAAGGTAAAGTGGTAGTACTTGCTGATTATGGTGCTTTCATCGAGATCCAACCAGGTGTTGAAGGCCTTATCCACGTATCAGAGATGTCTTGGTCACTTCACCTACGCAGCGCACAGGACTTCTTGAAAGTTGGTGACGAAGTTGAGGCTGTAATCCTTACCCTTGACAGAGAAGAGAGAAAAATGTCTCTTGGTATCAAACAGCTTAAAGAAGATCCATGGGCAAACATTCTTGAGAAATATCCTGTAAACTCTAAACATACTGCTACTGTACGCAACTTCACAAACTTCGGCGTGTTTGTAGAACTTGAAGAGGGTGTTGATGGTCTTGTACACATCAGCGATCTTTCTTGGACAAAGAAAATCAAACATCCATCAGAGTTCACTTCAATCGGTGACACTCTAGAGGTTCTAGTTCTTGAGGTAGATCAGGAAAACCGTCGTCTAAGCCTAGGTCACAAACAACTGGAAGAGAATCCTTGGGATGTGTTTGAGACAGTATTTACTCTAGGTTCAGTTCATGAGGGTACTATCGTAAGCTTTGTTGATAAAGGTGCAACTGTAGCTCTTCCTTACGGTATCGAAGGTTTCGTAACCGTTAAGAACCTAGCAAAACAGGATGGATCTAACGCTCAGGTAGATGAGAAATTGAACTTCAAAGTTGTTGAGTTCAACAAATCTAACAAGAAGATCGTTCTTTCTCACACCAAAACTTGGGAGGAGCCTAAGAAAGAAGAGGTAAAAGAGAAAAACACTGAAGCTGACAATACCCAGAAAGCTGTTAAGAAACTAAAAGCTAACCTTGAGAAAACCACTCTTGGCGATATCTCTGAACTAGCTGATCTTAAGAGCAAAATGGAAGAGGCTTCTAGAAAATAATAATGGAATTTAACTTCACTACTTTGGGAACGGCTTCGGCCCTACCAACAAATAGTAGATATCCAAGCGCTCACGTATTGAACATACGTGGGCGTTTGTTCCTTATAGACTGTGGAGAGGGGGCTCAGATGCTCCTATACCGACATGGTTTCTCAATTTTGAAGATTGATAATATCTTCATATCCCATCTTCATGGGGATCATTGTTTTGGCCTTTTCGGCCTTCTTTCATCAATGGGTATGAAAGGGAGGACTGCCAAGGTCACAATACATGCTCCAGCCTCTTTTAAAGGGATGCTCGATTTCTTTTTGCATCATTTCGAAGGTGATGCCATCAAATATGAGATCGTACACAACGTTTTGGACAGTTCATTGTCAAAGGGGGAGTTGCAAAAAATTTTTGAATCAAGAAATATAGAGGCATTCTCTTTTCAATTGAATCATAGAGTTCCTACCTTTGGATTCCTTTTTAGGGAGAAGTTGCCACCACTGAATGTCAGGAAGGAATTGATTCAGCCGTATGGCTTGACGCTAAAGGAAATTGCCATACTAAAAAGGGGTGATGATGTTGTGAGGGAGAATGGTGCGATTATTGCAGCCAAGGATTTGACATATATACCATTCAAACCCAGATCTTTTGCATATTGCAGCGATACTGCCCCATTTGAGGAGTTGTCGGGGGTTGTTGAAGGGGTTGATCTTTTGTATCATGAGGCGACTTTTGGTGCAGAGTTGAAGCAGATGGCTCAAACTACATATCATTCTACTGCAGGAGATGCTGCGAAGGTGGCAAAGTCGGCACATGTGAAAACATTGGTTATTGGCCATTTCTCTTCAAGGTATTCATCTGTAGAACACCTTAGGGATGAAGCAGCTGAAATTTTTCCGAACACTTTTTTGGCAGCACGAGGTGTTAAATTTGATGTTGAACTTATCAAGTACAAGTAGAATATGAGAAGGTTTGTATCCATTTTCTTGATTGTTGCCATGTCGTTCTCTTTGGCAGCCCAACCAAATAGAGAATTGAATCAGCAGGCCAATAAATTTGGTCAGGCACTTTATTATATCCAGAATTTCTATTTGGATACAGTCAATATCTCCAAAGCAGTAGATGCTGCATTAGTGGCAACTTTAAAGCAGTTGGATCCACACTCTTCCTATATCTCTAAGGAGGATGTGGCAGCCATGAATGAACCTCTGGAGGCAGAGTTTGAGGGTATCGGGGTGGAGTTTGCCATAATTGATGATACACTCACGGTTCAGGCACCAGTAGCGGGCGGACCATCAGAGAAGGTGGGGGTACGCGCAGGGGACAAGATAGTGACTGTAGATGGTGAGAATATTGCAGGAGTGCAGCTGACAAATGAGAAAGTATACAAGTTCCTTAGGGGAAAAAAGGGAACTAAGGTCCAGTTGGGAATTTCACGTAGGGGGGAGACGGAGATATTGGATTTTACCGTGGTGAGAGACAAGATTCCATTGCACTCCGTGGATGCCGTGTATGAGCCGACCAAAGGTACGCTTTATATAAAATTGGGCAGATTTGCAGCAACCTCCCACGATGAAATAATGAAAGCTTTTGAAAAGCACCAGAATGTAGAGGGTGTAATTCTAGATTTGAGGGGAAATTCTGGAGGTTATCTCCATATTGCTATTGCAATAGTAAATGAGTTCTTGTCCAATGATCAGCTTATTGTTTACACTGAAGGTAGAGCAATTCGTGGGGCAAAGGAGTTTGCTGATGGAAAAGGGATATTCCAGAAGGGTGCACTTGTTGTGCTTGTAGATGAGAACTCCGCTTCAGCAAGTGAGATTGTTTCAGGTGCTATCCAGGATCAGGACAGAGGTGTGGTGGTAGGCCGAAGAACTTTTGGAAAAGGTCTTGTGCAGCAGATGCTCCCTTTAGGTGACGGGTCTCAGCTCCGTTTGACAGTGGCCGAATATCACACCCCTTCGGGAAGGGTGATTCAGGCTCCATATGAAGAGGGGAAAAGGGAGAAGTATTATGAGCAGTTCAACGAAAGATTCCTCCATGGAGAGTCCTTCAGTAGAGATAGTATACAGTTTCCGGATTCATTGAAATTCAGAACATTAATGACAAACAGAGTGGTTTATGGTGGAGGGGGAATAATGCCTGACATTTTTGTTCCGCAGGATACTTCGTTCTATACACCATATTATGGACTGCTTCTCCGAAATGGTGTGGTGCAGGAGTATACTAATAAAGTTGTGGATATGAATCGTGACAAATGGATGATAATGTACCGGTCTGCAGACCAGTTTATAAAAGCTTTCGAGGTAGATGATGCGTTGTTTGATGGTCTGGTGGCGGCAGCCAAAGAATTTGGAATTGAGCCTATAGAGGAAGAGATTAAAATATCTAGAGCTACTTTGGAGAATTATATCAAAGCTTTGATTACTAGTTCTCTATATGAGCGAGGCGATTTTTATAGGGTGCTTCATCAGGGAGGAGACAATGAGATGGAAAGAGCTCTTGATGTTATTAGGAATTGGAATAAATATTCAAAAGAACTAAATCTGTATAATTATGAAAATTAGATGGTTTGTGACTATAGCACTGTTTGTGTGCATAGGATTTTCCATGAATGCCCAAAGCAAGAAAGAGATTAAGCAGTATGCAAAAGCAGTAAAGTCTGGTACTGTAGAGGGATTTAATGCATTTTTGGCAAAATTCCCCCAATCGGTATATGCTGCTAAAGTGGAGCATTTTATTGATTCTATCCATTTCTCCTTAGTAAATCAGGAGGACTTGGCCTCATGTGTGGGATTTATAACAGGATATCCTGATTCGGAGTATAATGAATTTTTGAAGTCAAAAGTGAGGGAACTCGCTTTGGCTCAAAGGTATATTCAGGATAACACTCTGACCCAAAGTAGAGTATTGGCCGATTTTGAGGATATGGAGTTTAGTGGCAGTCCTTATTATTACTATGTTTATGAGAATCTTCCTGCCGATTTTGTGGGGGATCTTGTCCCTGGTGTCAGATGTGAGTATGTGGTCAATATGCTTGATAAGAAAAACGGAGCAATACATTCTTCTATGTTCAGCGGAAAAGTTATAGCTGATAAAGATGGGGAAGGGTATTTGATAGAGGGTGATTATATGGATGAGGGCAGTGCCGGTTCTTATGTAGTGGCTGAGGCAATATATCTTTTGGGTAAACTTAAAGAGGTAGATTTCCTTTTACCTATATCAGAAGGGGATGTTATGACAGACCAGGCTATAGAGTGGTGGCTGAAAAACAATCCGTCCAATACAAAAAGATTGAAATTTGGTCTATTGCCTGAGGGTAGTTCCATTGTCGGCGAATTCAACAAAGCTAAAGATACAGAAACTAAAGGTGGATATAAGGTTGCTCAATTTGACATCAGGGGGTATACTGTCATAACTGCATACCAGAGCTCCTCAAACCAATATATTCTTGTATGGGCAGAACCTGTCTGTAAGAATACAAAAAAGGATCCGTATCTGAATACAATCTACTTTGAGAATTCCACTTCCCTGGTCCTATACTATTACTATGGCCGGACAACATATAAAGTTAGAATCAATATGGCAAATAAGACTATCGCAAGATAGTCTTATTTGTTATTGCAGATTGTCAAACATGAATGGCATAATCGAGGAGACACCTTTGAATATTTGAATGCCTTTTGATGCTCCAATGATTATCAGTGTCGGTTGGTTGGCCAGATTTTCATATTCTGCCATTACTTGTCTGCATGCTCCGCAAGGGTAGGTGATGGTGGGCAGCATGTTGTCAGACGAATCTATTGCTGTAAGTGCAATGGCTTTCACTTCTGCATCTGGGTAAATGGCGTGAGCAGAGAAAAGTGCTGTTCGCTCAGCGCAAATTCCTGATGGATATGCGGCATTTTCCTGATTTGATCCAACCACCACTTTGCCGTTTGATAGTCTGACGGCGGCTCCGACTCTGAATTTTGAATATGGAGCATATGCCCCTTTGGCAGCCTCTATTGCTTGCTGAAGAAGATCCCGTTCAGGAGCCATCAATTCGTCCATGCCAGAATATTGCTCGTATTCTATTATTATGTTTTTCTTTTCCATTGCTGATAAGTTTTTATCTTGACAAATATACTATATTTGCATGGATTATTGATATTATGAGAAGAATACTGATTATATCTGTTTTAATATTTCCACTATTGTTTATCAGCGCATATGCCCAGAAGAGTCAAACAAGATTGGATTATATTGAGAAGTATAAGGACATTGCTGTAGATAATATGAAAACTCACGGCATTCCAGCCAGTATAACTTTAGCACAGGGATGTTTGGAATCTGGTGACGGCAAGTCGGACTTGGCAATAAATGCCAATAATCATTTTGGAATAAAGTGTCATAAGGATTGGACAGGTCCTACATATTATAAAATGGATGATGATCCGGCCGAGTCATGTTTCAGAAAGTACAAAAAGGTGGAGGACTCCTTCAAGGATCACTCAGACTTTATCAGATACAGGGATAGGTATGCATTTCTCTTTGATTTGATCGTTACAGATTACAAGGGGTGGGCGTACGGTTTGAAAAAAGCCGGGTATGCAACAAATCCCAAGTATCCCGAACTCCTTATAAAAATTATTGAGGACTATGAGTTGTACAAGTATGATTTATTGTCTGATAAAGCAGAAGTTATTGAGGCCCTTCCTCCAAGTCCGCATCAGTTGGAAGCGGTCAAAATGGTAGAACCTGAAAAGAAATCCTATTGGTACAAATACTCACAGAACAGACCTTTGTATGTGAAGAATGGGGTTACATATATTGTGGCTAACCAAGGTGACACTTATGCAGCCATATCCAAAGAGTACAATCTGTTCAAAAAGGAGCTATTGAGATTCAATGATCTGAAAAGGGATACTGGGATAGCTGCAGGGACTATAGTTTACTTGGAGAGAAAAAAAGGCAAGGCCCAGAAGCACCTGAATGCTCATGTGGTGGAAGAGGGGGAAGATTTATATGGAATATCACAGAGGTATGCTGTCAGACTCAAGTCTTTGCTCCGCTACAATGGAATGAAATCAGCAAAGGATATAGCTGAAGGCGATGTGATCTATCTTAGAAAGCATAAAAAGTAATTGTATGGCAATTTTTGGAAAATATAGACAATACCTCCTTCCCGTAGGGATTGTAATGACCTGTTTTATAGTTGGGTATGGATTGGGTTTTGGTGTTAGCTATTGGATGAAATATAAAAAATCCAATGTAAAGAATGAGGTGGTGGTAAAGGTCTATAGGGATTACAGTTATGTTGAGTTCATGGATTCTTTAAAAGCTGAAGATGCCCTGAAGAGTTGGAAGTGGTTTGAAAAGGCTGCTGAGTCCAGAAAGCTTGAAAAATATGTAAAGCCAGGAAGGTATGAACTCAAGAAGGGGATGTCCAATCAGGAGATAATAAGGATGTTTGCAAATGGATGGCAGTCACCTATGAAGATGACATTCAGAGGGTATGTCAGAAAGTTAGATAATCTGGCCTATGCATTGTCACGCTGGTTTGAAGCAGACTCTGCATCCTTTGCCACTGTCCTGAATGACAAGGCTCTTATTGATAGTTTGGGATTTAGGCCTGAAACATTTATTGGGATGTTCATACCAAATACATACGAGTTCTATTGGACAACTTCTCCGAAAAATGTAGTGCTGAGGTTCAAGAAGGAGTACGACAGATTCTGGAATGAGGATAGATTGGCTAAAGCCAAAGCTATGAAATTTACCCCTATACAAGTTTCCACACTGGCTTCCATTGTAGCAGAGGAAACCAATACCCCTGGTGAATGGCCCAAGATAGCTGGGGTCTATATGAATAGACTTAAGAAAGGAATGCCTTTGCAGGCTTGCCCTACAGTCAAATATGTATTTATTGAGTCTGAGCCAGGAATGACAAGGATTTTGAACAGACACTTGAGGGTTAATTCTCCATACAATACATATAAAAATAAGGGCTTGCCACCAGGACCTATCACAATTGCTCCATCTGCCGTATTAGATGCTGTGCTCAATTATGAGAAGACAGACTATTTATATTTTTGTGCCAAACCTGAGCTTGATGGTACGCATAACTTTGCTAAGACATATAGTCAGCACATGAAGCACTCTGCGGCTTACAACAAAGCATATAAAGAGTGGCTTAAGCGAAAACAAGCCAACTAGAAGAGACTTGGCCCTCACCATTTTGGGTGGGGTTGGGAGAGGGGATAAAAAAAGGGTAAGCTTGATACATCGCACCGCTACAACCTTTGTACCCTTGCTGCCTTCCGGCCCTGGGGGAGTTAAAAGGGAGCTGGTCGTGTATGACTTACCCGAATGCAAAGGTATGCATTTTTATTAAAAAAACAACAAAGATGAAAAGTAAAATTAGAATTGCTGTGGGACTGTCCGGTGGAGTGGATTCTTCAGTGGCAGCATTGCTGCTGAAAAAGGCTGGATATGATGTGTTTGCATTGTTTATGCAAAACTGGCATGATACTACCGGCACACTGCATGGCGACTGCGAGTGGGAGGAGGATTTGAGTGTTGCCAGGATGGTGGCAAAGAAGCTTGATATACCATTTCATTTTGTGGATTTGTCAGGAGTTTACAGACAAAGGGTGGTAGATTACATGTTTGCAGAATATGAGAAAGGGAGAACACCCAATCCGGATGTTTTGTGCAATAGCGAGATAAAATTTGATGCATTTCTCAAATGTGCGGAGGAGCTGGGGGCTGATTATGTGGCAACAGGTCATTATTGCCGCAAGGCTATAGTGAAAAAATCCACTGGTGAAGCAGTTCCGGTGATGGATGGTGGAGTTCCTTGTGATTTGCTGGGCAGTATGAGAGGCGAAGAGGATTTTGCTTACAGGATTATTGCTGGCAGTGACAATAATAAGGATCAGACTTATTTCTTGTGCCAATTGACCCAGCAGCAGCTCTCCAAGGCATTGTTCCCCATTGGTAATATTGTAAAGCCAGAGGTGCGCAGATTGGCTGCGGAGGCAGGGCTGCCCAGTGCAGATAAGAAAGATTCCCAGGGAATATGTTTTGTCGGAAAGGTGGATTTGCCTGTTTTTCTGCAACAAAAATTGAAATCTCAAGACGGTGTGGTGGTTGAGATCTTCAAGGATTTCTACACCCGACTTGAAGGGTATCCAGGTTATGGTTATCACGAAGGGTGTGGAACGGATGATATGCATGTGGTGGAGTCTGAGGCGAATGGATTGCCAACATCAGAGGTGACATTCGGAACAGGTCTACTCGATCTTGATTCTATGGAGCCAGAGCTTTTGAATGAGACATTAAGGTTTCTTTCAAAGGTTTACAGGTATACTAAGAAGGATGGTAAAGTTATCGGCAAACATTTCGGGGCGCAGTTCTTTACCATAGGTCAGCGTAAAGGGCTGAATATTGGGGGGCATAAGGAGTCCATTTTTGTTATAGATACCAACATTGATGACAATATCATATATGTCGGTGAGGGGCATCACCATCCGGGTCTTTTGAGAAAAGCTTTGAAGATTGATATAAATGAGGTACACTGGATAAGACAGGACCTTAAAATGCAGGTAGGGGAGAAGAGATTCTATGCCGTAAGGATACGTTACAGACAACCATTGCAGAGGGCAACCCTTTATCAGATGGAGGACTATCTCTACATAGTATTTGAAGAGCACCAGAGAGGGATTTCAGCAGGACAATTTGCTGTCTGGTATGGAGAAGATGGAGAGATGATAGGCAGTGGTGTGATATCTTAGGTTATTGGAGTTTAATCTTTGTTAATAGATATATTTATTTTTAACTTTGTATTTGTTATTGATATTTAAATCGTACATAATATGTTTAATAGATTCTTTACCGCCTTTCAGGACAGATATGCGCATAAATCGATAATTTTTGCTGTTGATGGTTTGGCATCGGTTTGTTCTTCATTTCTGGCTTTCCTGTTTGCCGGTATGGTTATCGATTTTGATAACTTAAGTAATTCTTACTATTTGTATCTTTTGCTATTCTCATCAATAGCTACATTTATAAGCATAATTTCCCTAAAAACATATTCAGTAGCGGTAAGGCATACTACCATTATCGAGGTTGGTAAACTTTTTGGAGTTTCATTATTCAAGGCTGGAATAATGTTGCTGTTCCAGTTTGCTCTGATCTCTACCAAAGCGGTAGCAATTCCATTTTTGACATTGGTCGTAATTCAGTTTGTAGATACATTCATCACCTTGGTGGCATTTGTATTGATAAGATCATCTGTTGCTTACATATTTAAGATAATGTTGAAAAAAATCAGTGAGAAAACAGCATCAAATGTTCTAGTTTATGGCGACAATGTCCGATCTGTGTCCACTGGTACAATGATTATAAAAAGTCCTGACTATATTTTTTCCGGATTTCTAATGATAGACCAGAGTGGCTCCTTTTCCAAAAGGACATTGTCCGGTTATCCTATATATACAGTAAATACAGAGAGAAAATTCAAAGAGATTGTTGAAAATCACAATATAAAAGGAGTTGTATTCTCCAGCTATGAAGATGCCAGAAATGAGCAAGACAGATTGCTCCCATATTGTACAAAACATGGCATAGCTGTGATGATTTCACCTGGCGTAAATGAAATCGGTGAGGGTGCAGCCATTATGCCACCACTAAGAGAGGTGAAGATTGAGGATTTGTTGGGGAGGGAGCAGGTAGAGATCAATATGGATGAAATAAGGAGCTTCTTGACAGACAAAGTGGTGATGGTAACAGGTGCAGCGGGTCCTATGGGAAGTGAGTTGTGCCGTCAGTTGCTTAAAATTCCAATTCAGAAGCTTATCCTTTTTGATATAGCTGAGACGCCAATGAATGATATTATGCTTGAGTTGAAGGATGTTTCTCCACTCATTGAGAAGAAATTTGTGATAGGTGACGTCCGTCAAAGACCAAAACTTGAGTATATCTTCAAAAGATACCAACCTAGTGTAGTGTTCCATGCTGCAGCTTACAAGCACGTGCCAATGATGGAAAATAATCCTGTAGAGGCGGTTAACACAAATGTTTTTGGCACTGTAAATGTGGCAAATATGGCGCTTGAGTTTGATGTGGAGAAATTTGTTATGGTCTCTACTGACAAGGCTGTCAATCCTGCAAATGTAATGGGTGCATCCAAAAGGTTGGCTGAGATTTATACCCAAAGTCTGAGTGGTGCTATAGCTGAAGGAAAGGTTAAAGGAAAGACCAAGTATGTAACCACAAGATTCGGAAATGTTCTTGGTTCCAATGGTTCTGTCATTCCGTTGTTCAAGAAGCAAATTGCTGCTGGCGGTCCGGTTACAGTGACAGATCCAAGAATTATAAGATATTTTATGACCATTCCGGAGGCTTGCAGACTTGTTCTGGAGGCAGCAACAATGGGTAAGGATGATGAAATCTTTGTGTTTGATATGGGTAATCCTGTCAAGATCTCAGATTTGGCAAAGAATATGATAAATCTGGCAGGTCTGGAATTGGATAAGGACATTAGAATTGAATATGTTGGCCTTCGTCCAGGAGAAAAGCTTTATGAAGAACTTTTGAGCAATGAGGAGAATACCATCCCTACAGTTCATAAGAAGATCTTTTTGGCAAAGGTAAGAAAGTACAATTACGAAGAAATCAAGGATAACTATGATAAACTGAAGGAGGCAGCTTTGTCTATGGATAAGGATGCAACAGTTGCCATGATGAAGGAGATTGTACCTGAATTCAAAAGCTGCAACTCGAGATACGGAAGACTAGATAAATAGGTAGAATAGATGAAAGATACCAAGATTTGTGTGATAGGGCTTGGCTATGTAGGACTTCCTATGGCCAGGCTTTTCTCTACTAAGTTCCCTACTGTTGGTTATGATATATGCGAATCACGGGTGGATGCCCTTATGGCAGGACATGATGATATGCTGGAGGTTAGTGATGAGCAGCTTCAGAAAGCCATTGATAATGGTTTCAAATGTACTTCCAGGCTAGAGGAGATTAGAGATTGCAATTTTTATGTGGTAGCAGTGCCTACCCCTGTAGACAAAAATAACAATCCAGATCTGACTCCCCTCTATGAAGCGAGCGCTACTGTGGCAAAGGTGCTCTCCAGAGGAGATGTTGTTGTTTATGAATCTACTGTATATCCCGGAGTTACAGAGGAGGAATGTGTGCCAGTTATAGAGAGGGTGTCTGGAATGAAATTCAACGAGGATTTCTTCGCAGGTTATAGTCCTGAAAGGATAAATCCTGGGGACAAACTTCATACAGTAGAGAAGATAAAGAAGGTTACTTCCGGTTCTACTCCGGAGATAGGCAAATATATTGACGAGGTATATAATTCTGTTCTTGAGGCCGGAACCCATTTGGCTCCATCAATCAAGGTGGCTGAAGCGGCAAAAGTCATCGAGAACTCACAGAGAGATATCAATATTGCATTTGTCAACGAACTTTCCAAGATTTTCAATAAGCTGGGAATTGATACTTATGATGTTCTTGAAGCTGCATCGACAAAATGGAATTTTCTCCCTTTTATGCCAGGTCTTGTAGGGGGACACTGTATAGGTGTGGACCCTTATTATCTGGCCCAATGTGCCCAAAGACATGGATATAATCCGGAGATTATTCTTGCAGGCAGAAGAATGAATGACGGAATGGGTGAATACGCAGCAAGTCAGGCAGTTAAGCTTATGATGAAGAAAGGTATCCAGGTCCTTGATTCAAAAATTCTCATTCTAGGGATAACCTTCAAGGAGAACTGTCCAGATGTCAGAAATACGAGGGTTGTGGATCTATACAATTCACTAAAGGAATATAACCTCAATATAAAGGTTTATGACCCGTGGGCAGACAATAGTATAGTGAAGGAGCATTATGGCATAGAATTGGAGGGCATACTTCCAGAAGAGAAATTTGATGCTGTGATTCTGGCTGTGGCTCATGATCAGTTCAAGTCAATGGATATCCACTCTCTAGTTAAAGATACCCACATCATTTACGACATCAAAGGTGTCTTGCCAAAGGAGATGGTGGATGGAAGATTGTAAAAATTTAATCAATGGTTTATTATGGGATTTTTTCTAATTATAGTAATAGGTATAGTGGGCTTTATTGTTCAGAGCCGTCTTCAAAGTGTATTCAGCAAATATTCAAAGGTGTTGGCTCCCGGTGGAATGACCGGCAGAGAGGCAGCTGAGAAAATGCTTAGAGACTATGGTATTAGAGACGTGAAGGTGGTTAGTGTGGCTGGTAAATTGACCGACCACTATAATCCTGTGAATAAGACTCTGAATCTCAGTTCAGGTGTCTATAATTCAAACAGTGTAGCAGCTTTGGCTGTGGCTGCACATGAGTGCGGACATGCTGTTCAGCATGCTGAGGGTTATGCTCCTTTGCAAATGCGTTCTGCGCTGGTTCCTGTAGTGCAATTTTCTTCAACATGGGCACAGATTGTCCTAATTGTCGGGATTCTTCTAGTAAATACTTTCCCAGCCCTTTTCTGGGTAGGAATTGCGATGTTTGCCATGGTTGTCCTCTTCAGTTTTGTTACGCTTCCTGTAGAGTACAATGCTTCCAATAGGGCTTTGGCTTGGCTTGAAAGGTCCAATTCATTGAATCATACCCAGATAGAACAGGCGCAGATCACGCTCAAGTGGGCAGCCAGAACATATGTAGTGGCAGCTTTGTCAGCACTCGCAACATTGATTTATTACCTCGGTTTTGCCAGAGACAATGACTAGGTAAAATGACCCGTTACGATATTGCAATAATTGGCGGAGGTGCAGCCGGTATGATGGCTGCGGCCAGGTGTGTCGGTACTGGAAAACGAGTTCTCCTTTTGGAAAAGAATAAGGAGTGTGGCAAAAAGATACTGATAACAGGAAAGGGACGTTGCAATATTACCAATACTTCTCCATGGCGGGAATTCCAGACACATCTTCATCCGGATAAAGGCTTCATAAAAAGTGCATTTCACCACTTTTCAAACAGTAGTGTGGTTGAATTTCTGGAGAGTGTCGGACTTTCATGTAAAGTGGAAAGGGGAAATAGAGTGTTTCCAGTATCAGACAGAAGTCATGATGTCAGGGATGCGTTGGTCAGGTATATTTCATGTGGTGGAATAACAATTGCCACAGCTTGCGAGGTCAGTGCAGTGAAAAGAGTATCAAATGGCTATCTCTTGGAAGTTAGCGCATCCAATGGTGACAATGTAACTGTGGAGGCATCCAAGGTGATAGTGGCTACAGGTGGATTATCCTATCCCACTACAGGATCTACTGGAGACGGATATTCCATTGCCAAAGAATTTGGACATAAAATAATAGACACATTCCCCTCACTGACGGCACTCAGACCCTCAAATATTGATTCGCGACTAGATGGACTCCTTCTGAAGAACGTAAAAATGGATTTATGGGTAAATGGAGCTGTTGTACAATCTGAATTTGGCGAGACGCTCTTTACATCAGGTGGAATAGAGGGTGCTCTTGGATTTAGAGTCAGTAGAAAAGGGGTTAAAGGGTTAATCAATGGACAAAAGGTGGAATTGTCAATAGACCTAAAGCCGGCAGTATCTATTGATGATCTCAATAAGAGGGTAAAGGAGATTGTCAAGGAGCTTGGAGGATTCAAGATTAATAAACTATTGCCAAAACTGATGCCGATTCAGATGGTGGAGAGTTTTATGGATGGGGCTCCAGGATTGAATGCTGATAATTTGGCATTCAGACTTAAGGACTGGAGGTTCAGAATAGCCGATTATGTCGGGTATGAGAGGTGTGTTGTGACTGCTGGTGGGGTTTCACTTGATGAAATATCGCGGAAAACCATGGAGTCAAAACTTTCTGAAGGGCTATATTTTGCCGGAGAGGTGATGGATATGGATGGTGATACAGGTGGCTACAATCTGCAGATAGCTTTCTCAACAGGTGCGCTGGCTGCAGACTCTGCGATAAAATCTCTCTCTATTTGACGACAAAATTGAAGATTTGTTCATCGTCCACCTTTCC
>JAZRHK010000029.1:0-1129 GCA_045644725.1 Candidatus Coprenecus sp.
CTCGGTGGAGTGGTATGATCCTATGTTCTCCGGCCATTTTGACAAGGTTTACTTGAGTAAGGTGTTCTCGTTCACTCCAGACTTTACCTACCCGATAGATGCCGATGAGGTGATACGGGGAGGTTCGGGTTATTGCATATCCCTTGTAGATGGAAAAGAGGTGTTCGACGAGTCCAAAAACAAAGAACTGCCCTACGAGATAGAGCATATCTACCCGGACTACACCATCTATCCGCAGTACACCAAGGATACAGCATACGGCTTCTTGACCAGGGGATGCCCCAGAGGGTGCGACTTCTGCATAGTGGAGAAGAAGGAGGGTAGATGCTCCGTCAAGGTGGCTGATCTGTCAGAGTTCTGGAGGGGACAGAGGAAGATTGTCCTTTGCGACCCCAACATCCTCGCCTGTAAGGATTGGAAAGAACTACTGCAACAACTCATAGACTCAAAGGCAGAGGTGGATTTCAATCAAGGGCTTGACATAAGGCTTATGACGGAGGAGAAGGCAAGATTGATTTCGCAGATAAAGATTAAGGAGATTCACTTTGCCTGGGATCGGTACGAGGACAAAGACGTAATTCTTCCCAAGCTGAAAATGTTTGCAGAAATAGCAAGTCCAAACATCAAGAAGAAACAAGTCCATAATGCCATTGTTTACACCATCGTCAATTTCTCTACCACGATAGAGCAGGACTTGGAAAGGATATACACCTTACGGGATTTGGGCTATTGGCCGTATGTGATGATCTATGATAAGGAGCATTGCAAGAGGATATACAAGAACTTGGCGAGATGGTGCAACAACCGTTTCATCTTTGCCTCCTGCAAGAGATTCGAGGACTACAAACCATAGTGGTTTTACCCACTTTCTTGCCCATTGGCTACAATTAAGCCCCTCCAGGCTATCTGGAAGGGCTTTCTTGGTGGTGTTGGCAGTTGGAGTATAAAACACCCCTGGATGCCCCTGGGCTACGCCCTTTCACAATACCTTTGTCAAAAAAGCACAAAATTTGACAAATAAGTATATATTTTTTGCCCAAATTCTTGCCCATTAAATCCCGTTTCCCTATATTGCAGCCGAACAATTACCAACTGCAATGAACATATCTTTTCAGACGAGAGGGACTGC
>JAZRHK010000030.1:0-10743 GCA_045644725.1 Candidatus Coprenecus sp.
ACCAGGCAGTTCGAGCTGTCTCAGGTGGTGGCTCTCGGGGTGGTGGATTACCTTGCTTCCAAAGGGATAGAGGCAAAAATCAAGTGGCCCAATGATATCTATGTGGGGGACAAAAAAATTTGTGGAATCCTTATAGAAAATGTCCTTTCGGGTGCCACATTGTCAGTATGTATAGCCGGTATCGGTGTCAATCTCAACCAGACTGTTTTCAGAAGCGACGCACCCAATCCGACATCGGTGGCTCTCGAACTTTCTGCGGGTGGGGGAGAGGTCCCCTGGCTTGTGGACCGTGATGAGCTGTTGGAACTTCTGGGGTGTATTGCACCCCTCTATGTGCACCTGCTGGAGGGGGATGGTGCAGAGGAGATTGCGAAGCGCTATCTCTCACTCCTTTACCGGAGGGATGAACTTCACCGGTATACAGATCTTACTACAGGGGAGACGTTCAGCGGATATATAAGGGGGATCGAAAAAAATGCCTGCCTCCGTATCGAAACAGAAGCAGGCGAAATTAAATCCTTTGCCTTCAAGGAACTGAAGTATATTCTTTAATTGTGTCAGTAGACTGTATACTTACCCTTTAAGTGCGATGATTTCGGCCATTGGGTCTGGTGCATTGAAGACAGAACTTCCTGCCACTAATGCGTCTGCTCCTGCCTGGGCCAAGATGGGTGCATTGTGACGGTTTACTCCGCCGTCCACCTCAATAAGTGTGTTGAGGTTCCTCTTCAGGATCATCTCTTTGAGTACTGAGACTTTCTTCACGCAGTTCTCAATGAATTTCTGTCCGCCGAATCCTGGATTTACAGACATAAGCAGCACATAATCGCACTCTTCAAGTATATCTTCAAGGTGGTGTACAGGTGTATGCGGATTGAGTGCCACGCCGGCCTTCATTCCGAGGTTGCGGATATTCTGTAATGAACGGTGAAGGTGTGTGCAGGCCTCATAGTGCACTGACAGATACTCTACACCCATCTTGGCAAAATTCTCCACGTATCTGTCTGGATCGACAATCATCAGGTGTGCGTCGAGCACTTTCTTGGCCTCTTTGGCGATAGCACTTACCACAGGGAAGCCGTATGAGATATTGGGGACGAATACACCGTCCATAATGTCAAGGTGAATCCATTCTGCTTCAGAAGCATTTACCATCTGTATGTCTCGAGCGAGATTTCCGAAATCGGCTGCGAGGATTGAGGGTGCAATTATCATAATTATCTGCAGTTTACAATTACGTATTCAAGAAGTTTGTTGAACTTGTCAAGGCTTGCTAGGTCAAGTCTCTCACCTGGTGCGTGTACCCCTCTGATGGTGGGTCCGAATGAAATCATATCGAGTGAAGGGTATTTGTCAAGGATAAGTCCGCATTCAAGTCCTGCGTGGATGGCCCTTACGACAGGTTCCACTCCGAAGAGTTCCTTATACCCTTTCTTGGTGAGTTCGAGTACAGGTGATTTGAGCTGTGGTTTCCATCCCGGATATTCACCTTCGTGGGTTACCTCTGCACCAGCCAGCAGGAAGGATGCCTCCACCTTCTCAGCAGCGTGGTGGCGTGCGCTGTTGATGGAACTTCTCTGGCTTGTCCCTACCCTTATGCGGCCGTCAACCATCTTTACAGATGCCAGGTTGGTCGATGTCTCGACAAGGCCCTTCATCTCCTGACTCATGGCCAGAACGCCGTGAGGTGCGGAGTTGAGGCAGGAGATAAGGTTGAGTGCTGTTTTGGTATAGATAGCGTGCTCTGTCCACTCGGTCTCTTCAAAAATAGGGGCGATGTTGGGTTCAGTGGCAGCGTATTCAGCCTTTATATCTTCAGCAGTAGCAAGGTGCATCTTCCTGATCTCCTTGAGATCTTCCCCTTTAAGTGCTATGATTGCATAAGCTTCACGGGCAATGGCGTTGCGTTTGTTGCCACCATCTATTGCACATAGTGCAACATTGAACTCCTTCATTATTTTGTAGAGTGAACGTGAAAGGAGCTGGATGGCATTGGCACGCCCCTTGTCGATGTCGTCACCGCTATGGCCGCCAACACCTCCGCAGAAGCCGATTTTGTATCTGAGGAGATCCTTGTCAAGTTTTTTGTGCTCGTAATCGAAGTGTGCAGTGGTGTCAACACCCCCTGCGCATCCGATGAAGAGCTCCCCTTCATCCTCCGAGTCGAGGTTGATGAGGATATTGCCGCTCATAAAGTCAGGGGTGAGTGCGAATGCACCATCCATACCTGTCTCTTCGCTTACGGTGAAGAGTGCCTCTATTTTGCCGTGCTCAAGGGTGTTGTCTTCAAGGAGTGCGAGCGATGCTGCGATACCGATGCCGCAGTCTGCCCCAAGAGTGGTCTCTTTGGCAATCATCCAGCCATCTTCTATGACAGCTTTGATGGGATCCTTGGCAAAGTCGTGCTCCACGCCGTTGTTTTTCTCGCACACCATATCAGAGTGGCTCTGTAGGATGATGGTGGGTGATGACTCCCTGCCGGGGGTAGCCTCTTTGGTAATCAGTACATTGCCTACTTTGTCGGTCTTGCAGGGAAGTCCGTTTTTCTTGGCGAAGTCCTGAAGGTATGCTATGATATGCTGTTCGTTCCCAGATTCACGGGGAATACAAATAATCTCGCTGAAGATAGCGAGAATTCTGTCTGTAGTCATAATGTCAAATATATCTTATTGGAGGTTTGTGCGGAGTTCTCTCTCTATGTCGGTGATATATTGGCGGAAGGTGCGGTCAGTGTCCATAAGGTCACAAACTGTGTTGCAGGCATATAGAACTGTAGCGTGGTTCTTTCCACCAATCTGGCTACCGATAGAGTCCAATGAAGTATTTGTCATATTCCGGCTGAGGTACATAGCGATCTGCCTTGCCTGTACAATCTCTCTCTTTCTGGTGTTTGAAAGCAGAATCTCAGGGGTGATGCCGAAATAGTCACAGACTGTCTTTTTAATCTTAGTGACAGATATGTCGTTTTTAGGCGTGCTGACAATTTTGTCGATAAGCTCCTGTGCCAGGCTGAGTGTGATTTTCCTCTTGGTGAGGGTAGCATTGGCAATAAGGGATATGAGTGTCCCCTCAAGCTCACGGACATTGCTCACTACCTTGGATGCGATATAATTGATTACATCGTCAGGCAGACTGATCCCTTCGCGGAAACTCTTGGCTTTGAGTATTGCCACTTTTGTCTGATAGTCAGGTGGCATAAGCTCAGTGGTGAGACCCCATTTGAATCTGGATAGAAGTCTCTGGTCAAGACCCTGCAGGTCAACAGGGGGTCTGTCTGATGTGAGGATTAACTGTTTGCCCAACTGGTGAAGATGATTGAATACCTGGAAGAATGCATTCTGGGTAGAATGTTTCTCGGCAAATTCGTGTACATCATCTATAATGAGGACATCAATTGACTGATAGAAATGCAGGAAGTCTGTCAGTTTATTTTTGACAGTGACTGCGTCAATGTACTGTGTCATGAATACATGAGCTGTCACATACAGTACTATTTTTTCAGGATATCTGTTTTTGATCTCAAGACCTATTGCCTGAGCCAAATGTGTCTTGCCCAGACCAGACCCTCCGTAAAGGAAGAGGGGATTGAATGCATTATTGCCAGGTTTCTTGGAGATCTCCATGCCGGCAGAGCGGCCAAGTTTGTTGCAGTTCCCCTCGATGAAGTTTTCAAACGAGTAGTTTGCCGAAAGGTTTGGATTTATATCCAGCCTCTTAAGTCCAGGTATGGCATATGGATCAAGTCCTGCCAAATTTGATACCTGACTCGGACTCATGGGGATACTTGGGTTCTTCACCTCTTTGGCAGGGTTGCCTGGGTAGGTGATGGATGAGTTGTTGAGGATTTTTACTTTATATACCAGACGTGCATTGGCTCCGATTACTCTTCTGAGTGTCTTGCTCAACAAATCCAGAAAATGTTCTTCAAGATATTCCCTGAAGAATTCAGAAGGAACTTCAAGTGTCAGCGTAGAGCCATCCATGGCTATGGCCTGTATCGGCTCAAACCATGTCCTGAAGCTTTGTGGAGATATTATGTCCTTGATAATCAAGAGACAATCGCTCCAAGCGGATATATGTTTCTGCTCTTTATCTGACATTTAGGTTAAGTCTGAAAATAAGGATAAGGACTGCAAAGATGAGTAAAAAAAACTCCACATCAAAAAAGAAAATGTCTAAAAAAATTAAGTGCTTAATATTCAATATTTAAAATTTTCAGAGCAATTTTTTTTTGAAAATCTCACTTTTTTTACTTGTTTTTTCAAGGAAATTAGAAAGTAGCGATGAAGGCACCTGGAAAGAGGGTTTTGATGTTTTTCAACTCTTTTGCCGCCTCCTCGCGAGTGGAAAATCTTCCATAAGTGTATTTGTATATTCCTCCCACTTTCACATATTCGCAATCAAGACCTTTGAACTCTTTGGAGCCTTTGTCCAGAAGGTTGCCAGAGGCCATAATCTGGATCCTGAATTTTCCTGTTTTAGGGGTTGTTTCCACAATGACCACTTTGTCATATTGCTTTTTGTAGGCTTCAAAGGCCTTGAATATGGCATTTGCAAATTGTACCTGTGTGGATTTGCCTGTGAGGGCAGTGTAGTCGGAGGGGTTTGACAGGAATCCCAGTTCAACAAGGATAGAGGGCATGGTGCATTTCCATAGAACCATGAAGGGGGCCTGCTTTACACCTCTGTTGTGGGAAATTGGCCCTTTTTTCAGCTCATTTTGAACGGCTTCTGCCATAATAAGGCTTTGTTCCAGATGGGCATTTTGCAATAGCGAGAATATGATGTATGATTCGGGGTTCTTGGGGTCGAATCCGGAATATCTCTCATTGTAGCCATCTTCCAATGTGAGTACGCTGTTCTCAAGCTGGCACACCTCCATATTTGCATTGGACTTGTCCATACCCATCACAAAGGTTTCTGTTCCTCTGGCAGATGTCGACTTTGTTGCGTTGACATGGATGGAAATGAAGAGGTCAGCGTTGTTCTTGTTTGCGATTGCAGCCCTCTGGTCCAAGGGGATGAATTTGTCGGTAGAGCGGGTGTATACTACGTTGATATCAGGGTATTTTTCCTTGATTTTATTTCCTAGAATTTTGGCCACTGCCAGAGTGATGTTCTTCTCCTGCACTTTCCCTTTGACGGTGCCCGGGTCCTTTCCGCCGTGTCCGGCATCAATGACTACAGTTTTGAGCTGAACCAAAGCTTTGCTTTGTGTACTTTGGCCATAAAGGGTAATACTGCTGATCAATAGGAGCAGAAAAGTGAATTTTATATATCTGTTTAAGGTGAAAGTCATACTTGGTTTGAGAAATTTTATTATATTTGCGTGCTGCAAAAGTAGCACAAATTTTTCAAACGTTGGTTGATGCCGCGATTTAATCTCCTCAAAACAATTGCTTTTTGTCTCCTGTTGATCGTCAAGATTAGCGGGTCGTGTGCTTATGCGCAGAGCAAGGTGTTGGAGAAGAGGGGGGTGGGAAAATTGAGTTCGGTCTCAAGTTCGGTGAGTGATACGCTGCAGAAGGGTGCTTTCAGAGCAGTTGCGGATACATTGCCACACCCTGTTGCCAAGTTGCAGGGAGCTGATTCGCTGATGCTCACGGATACTCTGGTCAAGCCTGATCTATTTTTGGTGTCAGATTCAGATTCCATTGAAGTGGCGGACTCTCTGGCTGTGGCAGATTCTGTGACCAGAAACAAAGGTATGCTGGAGTTCCCTGTCTTCTCAGAGGCCCAGGACTCCACAATTGAGGATTTTTCTGGCCCTCACAAGATGATCTATTACTATGGCGGTGTGAAGGTGACCTACGGCAATATGGGGATAGAGGCTGATTACATGGCTTATGATGTGGACAATCATACTGTTTTTGCATCAGGATTGAAGGACTCTCTCGGAAATATACTGACAAGGCCTATGATGACGATGGACGGGCAGTCGTATAATGTGGACCACGTCTACTACAATTTTAATTCCCGCAAGGCAAGGATCAAGAATATGATTACCCAGCAGCAGGATGGGATTCTTCACGGAGAGAACCTGAAGATGATGGCAGACAAGTCAATCAACATCACAAAAGGAAAATATACGGTCTGTGATCTGGACCACCCGCACTATTATTTGAAGATGACGGCCGCCAAGATTGTTACGGAACCCAAGCAGAGGACTGTTTTCGGTCCTGCATATGTGGTTGTGGCAGATGTTCCCCTTCCCCTTGTAATCCCGTTCGGTTTTGTTCCACAAAGGCCCAAAAGGGCGAGCGGTATCATGTTCCCGACTTTTGGTGAAGAGCAGGCACGTGGTTTCTATATGAGGGATCTGGGTTATTATATGGTTCTGGGCGATCACTTTGATATAGCTGTCAACACAGATATATACACATTGGGTTCGTGGAATGTGGAACTTAACTCCAGATACAAATGGAGGTATAAGTTCAATGGCGATTTGGGACTTACTTATTCTGTTGACAGGACAGGAGAGAAAGGTTCCAACGACTTTTTTGAAAGCAAAAACTTTTCTGTAAGATGGTCGCATAGCCAGGATCCGAAAGCAAATCCCGGGACAACTTTCAGGGCCTCAGTGAATTTTTCCAGTCCATCGAACAACAGATACAATGCCGATAACATAAACCAGGCATTGGAGAACCAGTTCGGGTCAAATATCTCTTTTGGCAAGACATGGGAAAAGATGAATCTCTCGATAAACGCCCTCCATAGCCAAAATACTAGGGACAGTTCCTATGTGATCACTTTGCCTAACGTTACATTCAATGTCAATAGGTTTTTCCCTTTCAAGAGAAAAGTGAGAATCGGTAAAGAGAGATTTTATGAACAAATATCGTTCGGATATGGGGCTACCTTCCAGAACAAGATCGATTTTAAGGCGAGTCAGGTGCATGATCCGGATTTCTGGTCAAGACTGAAGGCCGGGATGAACCACAGGTTCAATATAGGTCTCCCTTCATTTACCCTCCTCAAATATTTGAATTTCTCCCCAAGTGTACAATATGGAATGAACTGGTATTTCCAGGAGCAGCACCCTGAATACAATGAGGAGACAGACAGAGTGGAGTACAAGAGGGGGGCGCAGTACAGCACTTTCGGTGTGAGTCAGGACTTTTCAGCCGGGCTCTCAATGAGTACCCGTATCTACGGTACATATATGTTTGTCAAGCAGGATGCAAAAGTCAAAGCCATCAGGCACATGATAACTCCATCGATGTCGTTCTCTTACAAACCGGAGATGGGGACATCTGTCAACGGATACATGACATACCGCTATACCAATAGGGATGGTGTGACCAAGGAGCTTGAATACAATAAATATGCAGGAGGCATGAATGCCCCACCATCACCGGGACAGACGGCAGCACTCTCTTTTGAATTGAAGAACAACCTTGAAGCAAAGGTGGCCGATGAAAAAGATACGACTGGAGTAGGGACCAAGAAGGTCAAGCTTATAGACAACCTCAGTATCAGGGGTAGCTATAACTTTCTGGCAGAAGAGTACAAGTTATCAACATTGAGCGTGTCTGCGAATACCACCATTTTGGGAAAGGTGGGGGTGAGCGGAAGTATGACACTTGATCCATATTCTGTCAATGAAAAGGGTCAAAGGCAGAATATATTCCAGGCAGCGTTGACCTCAGGCAAAAGTTTGGCCAGAATTACCAACGCGTCTGCCTCGTTGTCATGGAGTATCAGCGGAGAAGGCCGTATAGAGGGCAATGACGGAGCAGAGGCGGCGAGACAACAGGGTGGTGGTGCCTTTGGCTCTGACGGTGGAGGTCACTCGCACGGACACTCAGGTACGGGTATAGTTACCAACACAGAGCAGATGTCATACAATAAGATATATTATCACCCGTATACCGGTGAATATATTCCTGGAGGGTGGCTATACTATCTTAATCCCAATGTTCCATGGCAATTGGGTTTGAACTTCAACTATTCGTATTCAAAATCCTATTCTTACGCAAACGAACAACTTCAGACGAAGCACAATCATACTCAAACACTTTCAGTCAATGGATCGGTAGCATTGACAAAGTCATTGAATATCAGTTTCAATACAGGTCTCGACTTGACCAGACTCAAGGCTACCACCACCACATTCAATGCAACTTACGATCTGCACTGTTTCAGTATCTCTGTAATGTGGGTTCCATTTGGCCAATGGGAGAGCTGGAGTTTCAGAATTGCAGCAAAATCATCTGTTCTGGCAGATCTGCTGCAATACAGGAAGTCTTCGTCATACTGGGACAATTAGTAACATTAAAATATAAGCATTATGAGCAAAAGAGTTATTGCCAGTCCATTGGCACCCAAGGCTGTGGGACCTTACAGCCAAGCAGTAGAAGCAAATGGTACACTTTATGTATCAGGTCAATTGCCAATTGATGCACAGACAGGTGAATTCCCTGAAGGTGGTGTTAAAGAGCAGTTGATGCAAATTTTCAAAAACTTGCAATACATCCTTGAGGAGGCTGGATATTCATTTGATAATGTGGTAAAGACTACTGTCTATTTGACCAATATGGGGGACTTTGCTACACTGAATGAGGTGTATTCACAGTTCTACAGGGAGCCATACCCTGCAAGAGTAGCTTATGCAGTGGCAGCTCTTCCAAAAGGTGCATTGGCTGAAGTGGATGTAATAGCAGTAAAATAATTGACATTTAGTGTCTAAACCAAAACTATGTACGGTATATTAGAACTTAACAGTAAAAGTTTTGAAGAGCTGGTCAAGATAGCTGAAGAACTTAACATAAAGAGGGCTTCTTCTTCTGAAAGGGAGGACCTTATCTACAGTATTCTTGATGAACAGGCGATTCAAAGCAAAGAAAATCCTCGTCCTAAAAGGGTTAGAACAAGGATAGTGAAACAGATAGTGGATCCTGTTTCAGAACGGGAGGAGGTAAAACAGACCCCTAAAAAAGAGGAGCCTGTACCGGTAGCGGAAGTGACACCTCAAACGGTTAAAGAGGGTGAGAACAAGCCTAAGAAATCGAAGGGGAGACCAGCCAAGAAGAGGCAGGAATCAGCACCTGAGAAAGTGGCTGCACCCGTAGAGAATGCCCCTGTGGCAGAAACTGCACCTGTTTCTGCACCTGAAGTGCAGACCAATGAGGCGAAAGGTGAAGAACATGGCAGTTCTCCACAAAACCAGAATAAGAAGCGTGGCCGCAAGCCAAAGAATCAGAAATCAGAGCAGAAGGTGGAGACATCTTCAGATGCACAGGTGGAGAGTACTCCTGCAGAGGAGGTGTCTCAGAGTGCAGAGGCAAATGTGGGCAAACAGGAACGTCAGCACGAAAAGCACGAAAAGCATCAGCACGAGAAACACCAGCCAAAGATTGAGTTCGAGGGTATTGTGGAGGCTGTCGGTGTGCTTGAAATAATGCCGGACGGTTACGGATTCCTCCGCTCATCTGACTATAACTACCTCAACTCACCAGATGATATTTATGTATCGCAATCGCAGATCAAACACTATGCTTTGAAGACTGGTGATACCATTAAAGGTGAGATACGCCCTCCCAAGGAGGGTGACAAATATTTCCCTCTTGTAAAAGTGAACAGCATCAATGGCCGCACCCCTGAATTCATCAGAGACCGTGTTCCGTTTGACTTTCTGACACCACTTTTCCCTGAGGAAAAATTCAATATCACAGCCAATGGTCACAACAACCTTTCCACTAGAGTGGTGGATCTTTTCACCCCTATAGGAAAAGGTCAGCGTGGTCTTATCGTGGCACAGCCAAAGACAGGTAAGACAATGCTCCTCAAATCTATTGCCAATGCGATTGCGGACAACCATCCTGAGGTCTATATGATAGTTCTCCTTATTGACGAGCGTCCTGAGGAGGTTACCGATATGGCCCGCAGCGTGAAGGCAGAGGTGGTGGCATCTACATTTGATGAACCTGCAGAGAGACACGTGAAGGTGGCGAGTATTGTTCTGGAGAAGGCAAAAAGGTTGGTGGAGTGTGGTCACGATGTGGTGATCCTCCTTGACTCCATTACCCGTCTGGCCCGCGCATTCAATACAGTACAGCCCGCCTCTGGCAAGGTCCTCTCCGGAGGTGTTGATGCAAATGCACTTCACAAGCCCAAGAGATTCTTCGGTGCAGCACGTAATATCGAGAATGGGGGTTCACTCACCATTTTGGCAACAGCTCTAACTGAGACCGGATCAAAGATGGATGAGGTTATCTTCGAGGAGTTCAAGGGTACAGGCAATATGGAGCTTCAGCTTGACCGCAAGTTGTCGAACAAGCGAATTTTCCCTGCTGTAGATGTTACACTCAGCAGTACCCGTCGTGATGACCTTCTTCTCCCTAAAGAGAAGATCAACCGTCTGTGGATACTCCGCAACTACCTTGCCGATATGAATTGTGTCGAAGCTATGGAGTTCATGAAGTCTCGTCTTGAGAAGACCGAATCCAATGACGAGTTCCTCATCTCAATGAATGGTGAATAAATAATACTTCAGAAGGGGAAATCCGGAGTTGCCCTTTCCTTTAGCTGGCCAGGTCTGCAAAAATGTGCGAGACTGGGCCGGCTTTATTTTTGTAATATGTTGATAGATAATTTTTTGTAAAATGTGTTCCGGCCAGGTCTAGCATTTTTTTGCAGACCTGCCCGAAGATGGGCAAAGATGGACATGATGTTCGGGAATTCGGGGGCGAAAAGGGGTTATTTGCCCCCGATATGCATGTTGGTCGACAATTCGGGGGTGAA
>JAZRHK010000031.1:0-1778 GCA_045644725.1 Candidatus Coprenecus sp.
TTTGGTCATCCACATCCCGCTATTACTCCCAATACAAGAAATGGATGGACAGGACGGACCCGATAGAAGAAATCATTAGGAAGGACGATGCAGACTGACGAATACAAGCCCGACACCCTCGAGGACGACGACCTCCTCTACTCCCTCAAGGAAGCCATCCAAAGCCTCCGGCCGGTAGAAAGGAAAATCTTCCTCACCTACACAGAATTGGGAACCTACACACAGGCGGCAAAAACATTCCATGTGAGCGTCCCTACGATTAGGAAGTACATAAACGAAATAAGACAGAAGATAAACGATTACACAGATGATAATAACAGAACTGCTATGGATTAACCTCATTGTAACCCTGATATTCCTCAGTGGGTTCGTAGACAGCATAGACGAGGCGATAGGCAGGAAAATCCCCTTCCATCATCTCCCCAAACCCTTCTCCTGCAACCTATGCATGGTATTTTGGACAAGCCTGATTTGGGTCTTGATACAGGGACAACTGACGCTGCTTAACATCACCCTCTGTCTCATCAATGCCCACCTGACGGAGATAACATCACCCCTCATCATAACAATCAAGGAATGGGGAAAGAAAATAATAAGTTGGATAATGCCGAGATAGCGATATGAGACAGATTCTCTATTTGACGGCAAACGGTCGTCTCGGTACTCTCAAAAACGAGGATAAGTTGCTGATGTGGCAGGATAAATTGTCCATATTACAGTGGTGGTATGCAGACGAGGCCATCGACATCCTCAATGACGGAGGAATGGTCGGCTACAATCGGGGTCTCGCAGAAGGACAGGATTACGGATATATGAACGGCTTCGAGAGCGGCTACCGAAAGGGCTACGAAGACGGGAAGGATGGAAACAGTTACAATAGTTACATAGATTGATACCAAGATGAAAGAAGAAGTCATAGACGGTAAGAGAGTATGGACCTACAGCCTTAAGGAATTGGTCGGTGACGACCCCCTTGTCCAAATCTACGACGAGCGGCAAATGGAATGGAGGAAGGTGCTCAAGGAAGGAAAGACAAGGGAAGAGATTGAGGCGTATATGGCAACCACCGACTACGAGGAAAGGATAGAGAAGATAGTATATCCCAAAGGTAAAAAAAAAGAGCCTGAAATAGAGATAGGACAAAGGGTCCCTGTTTTTAATCTGCTTGACTTTCTAAGACCTAAAATCAACGGAAAGGAGATATATGCAAGGTATTTAGTAAAGCGTATAGGTTACGAGACATACCTTGGAGACGGGCTATGGGCCTTGGAGTTTGACAACGCAACGGAGGAAGAGATTACAGAGTATATAGAAAAATATGGAAGCGGTAGAGATAAAGAACAAGTGGAATTGGGGTTACAGCGTAACCCTGATTCAAGACGGCTGCGGAACGGTAGAGATACAGTTTGAAAACGGCTATGAATGGGGCTATATAACGGGTTTGGTCGTAGCAAAGGCCCGACAGAGACAAGGTATAGCCACACAACTGATGAAAAGGGCCGAGGAGGTCATCAGGGAGGAAGGATACGACGAAGCACAACTGTGGGTGGAAAAGGAACGCACTTGGGTGTATGAGTGGTATCAACGGCTCGGGTATAAGAAGATAATGGACAAGGATGGCCACTACAAGATGAGAAAACTATTGGGTGATGTAGTGGAAGGGAACATATATTAAAAAATAAGAAAACGATAAAGAAATTATGACAAACGAGCAGTTTGAAAGGCTGAAGCCGTATGAACAGGAACTGAAATGGGCTCATCGACAGAATTTCCTCAGC
>JAZRHK010000032.1:0-9056 GCA_045644725.1 Candidatus Coprenecus sp.
GCCTGAACATGTCTGATACCCGTTAAAGGGAATACCTAGAGGGGCCCATAGTTCACATCATTCAGACCTATGTCAAAGGTACAATAAAAGAGCACCATAACTCCATATTGGAATTATGGTGCAAATCTAAAAGAGGGGCCCACGACGCCAGTCGTGGGAGGGGTGAAGCGAAGCTAAAGTCTGAAGAACTGACCTCCGATCACCGCCAAAACACAAAATGGGCACGAAAACCCATCATTCCGTGCCCATTCTTCTGTTTTGTGAACTTTGGGAACGAAAACGGCCATTTCCGTGCCCAAACTTGCTAATGCGTGATTATTGCCCCTTATTGCTCCATCATCTTCAGTACCTGAGGGAAATTTTCCCTACCAAAGCCGATGCGGAGGTAGGTCCCCGGGTACTCGAACATCTCTGCAGGAACGGTCAGAATGCTGCGACTCTGGACAAGTGCCTCACTCCACTCCATTGATGAGCCTTCACATTTGATTTTCACGAAAGCGACACTCCCTGCTACCGGGGGGATGAATTTCTCCACCCAAGGGAGTTTGCCTGCAGCAATGGACTCCTGGAATAGGGCCACATTGCGCTGAATTTTCTCAATATTAGGGCTCAGGAATGCTTCCGGATGATTGAGTACAATGGCGGACAACACCTCCGAAGGGGCACTGCTGCACATTGAGAGGTATGGCTTGTAGATGTGCAATTGCTCTATGAGCCAATTGTCCTGAGATGCAATCCAGCCGATGCGGGCCCCTGCAAGGCCGAATGATTTGGCCATTCCCCAGAGGGAGATACCCTTCTCGTAGAGGTCACAAACCGGAGGGAGAGGCTCTACTCCTTGAACCATCAGATCCCGGTACATCTCATCCGAATAGATGTATGCTCCGCACTCACGTGCAATGGAGACCACCTCCTCGAGTTCCTCGCGGGTCAGATATGCACCTGTGGGGTTATGGGGGAAATTGATCACTATCAGACGGGTATCTGGGCGAACAAGCTCACGGAGCTTCGCAACATCGAATTTCCACTCCCCTTCCCCCTCTTCTGCTCTCCAATATGACAGCTCACATCCAAGCGATTCAAGTATCTGATAGAGTGATTGGTATGCAGGCGAAACCACTACTGCGTGGGGCTTCTGTACCCCCTCCATAAGGATATTCATGGTCATAAAGCTCAGCTCACCGGGAGAAGCGACGATTATGTCATCTGCCTCCACCATTCCATAGTATTGGGTGATGGCTTCGCGAAGGTAAGGGCTTCCAGGGGTCTCAGTGTAGCCCATATGGAGATTTTCCCACATCTCTTTCTCAGTATCAGATGCCTGATCCAGAATGTATTTCATGGAGTAACCATCACAATCTGAGCAAGAGAACATATAATCTGCCGTAAATTCGTATTTGGCGAAGTATTTTTCAAGGAGGAATTCGGAAACAATCATGGTACAGAAATTTTATAATTTGAATAGAACAAATATAACACTTTCGGGAATTATTTCGTAAATTTACATTATGAAAGGGATTAAAAAAAGCTTACGTGCCGTCTGGGAACTCTATTATGACGGATTCAGAAACATGACCATCGGCAGGACCCTGTGGGGACTCATTATTCTGAAAGTCATTATACTTTTTGGAGTCCTTCGGGTCTTTTTCTTCAAGCCTGCAATGGCCGGAATGACAGATGAACAGAAAAGCGAGCAGGTGGGAGAACACCTTACGCAGCCCGAAAAATTCAACAGTAAAGATACATTACACATTATAAACTAATAAATTATGGACGCAGTTATTTGGTCAAGACTCCAATTCGCCATGACAGCAGCCTACCATTGGCTATTTGTCCCACTGACATTGGGACTTGCCATGGCAATGGCCATTATGGAGACACTTTATGTGGTAAAAAAAGATGAGTACTGGAAAAAGGCAGCACAGTTCTGGATGAAACTCTTCGCCATCAACTTTGCTGTAGGTATTGCCACCGGTATTATTCTGGAATTTGAATTTGGTACCAACTGGAGCAATTACTCCTGGTTTGTAGGTGACATTTTCGGCGCACCACTTGCCATCGAAGGCATCCTTGCATTCTTTATGGAGGCAACATTCTTCGCAGTGATGTTCTTCGGATGGGAGAAGGTGAGCAAAAGATTCCACCTTATCTCTACCTGGCTCACAGGAATAGGTGCTTCAATCTCAGCATTCTGGATTCTTGTGGCTAATGGCTGGATGCAGAATCCCGTAGGGACCACTTTCAACCCAGACACAGTGCGCAGCGAAATGGCATCGGCAGAGGCGTTTTTCGATGTTATTTCTAACCCTGTAGCAGTCAGCAAATTCTTCCACTCAGTGACCAGTGGTTGGGTGACCGGTGGTGTATTTGTAGTGGCAGTCAGCTGCTGGTACCTATGGCGCGGACGCAATACCCAATTTGCCAAGAAGAGCATCTTCGTAGGTGGCTTTGTTGGACTTCTCGGTACATTTGCAGTCATGCTCTCAGGAGATATCTCAGGTGTACATGCTGCTGAATATCAGCCAATGAAACTTGCTGCTATGGAGGGCCTTGAAGATGGAGGCCGCCGTGCACCATTCAGCATTGTCCCAGGTGTTGAGATCCCCGGCATGCTCTCAATTCTTGCCACTCATGACCTCAATGGCTATGTTCCTGGTATCAACGACATAATAAATGGTTATACCGACAACGACGGCAATATCATCCCTTCTGTAGCTGAGAAAATGGAAATGGGACGCACTGCCCTCGATGCATTGGCACAATACCGTTCTCTAAAAGATACAGATCCATCAGCAGCAGCCGCTGCCCGTGAGATTCTTGATGCAAATGTCCAATACATGGGATATGGCTACCTTGAATCACCCCAGGATGTGGTTCCACCAGTAGGAATCGTGTATTGGTCATTCCGCTTTATGGTCGGATTTGGTATGCTTATAGCACTTATCCTTGTTCTCACTTTATGGTTCAATTACAAAGGCAAATTGCCACAGATGAAATGGCTCCTTCTTGCTGCAATGGCTTGTATCCCATTTGTATACGTCTGTGAAGAAGCAGGCTGGATCGTGGCGGAAGTGGGACGTCAGCCATGGACTATCCAAGGACTTCTCCCAGTAAATGTAGCCATCTCAGACACCTCTATCGGCGAAGTAATGACCACATTCTTTGTTTTCTTGAGTGTGTTTGCTTTGTTCCTGGTTATTGAGATTAGGATTATGATTAATGCTATCAAAAAAGGCCCCTCAGTTGAATGATTTTAAGCGGTGATTTCTGCGTTATGCTCGTGTTCAAAATCCTCACATACGCCAGTATGCTCCGGTTTTTCACACTTCGCAGGCCTTGAAATCAGTGTCATGCCCGACCTGTTCGGGCATCTGAAAATGAATTAAAATATAAAATTATGTCATATACATTCTTACAAAATTATTGGTGGTGTCTGATCGCACTTTTGGGCGGTCTGCTTGTCTTCCTGATGTTTGTTCAGGGGGCGAATGTACACCTAGTAAATGGTCGTCTCTCTGACCTTCAGAAGAGGATGGTCGCCAATTCCACAGGGCGTAAGTGGGAGTTGGCTTTCACTACACTTGTCACATTTGGCGGAGCCTTTTTCGCATCATTCCCCCTATTTTACAGCACAAGCTTCGGAGGTGCGTATTGGGTATGGATGCTCCTTCTGCTCACTTTCGTGTTTCAGGCAGTTGCTTATGAATTCCTGCACAAAAAGGAGAATATTTTGGGTGTGAAAGGATTCCGTATCGCATTGGTAGCCAACGGATTTTTAGCTCCATTCCTGGTAGGCACAGCAGTGGGTACATTCTTTACCGGTTCTCCATTTACAGTAAACAAAACCGCCATCATGGACCTCTCATCACCTGTTATCAGCACTTGGGACAGCCCTTGGAGAGGACTTGAAGCTTTGGCTCAGGGACACGCTGTTCTCCTCGGTCTTGCGTTGGTAGGACTGACTGTGATTCTGGGTGCCCTTTACCTTATCATCAACATTGACGATACAGAGACAGAGACTCAGATGCGCCGCACCATCAAGATTACAGCTGTTCCATTCCTGGTAATTTTCCTTACTTGGTTGGGGATTCTCCTATGCCGTGAAGGTTTCGCTGTAAACGAACTTGGTGTAGTATCAATGGAGAAATACAAATACCTCCATAACCTTATCCAGATGCCTGCAGTTTTGGTAATGTTCCTTGTGGGCGTTGTAGGTGTATTGTTCGGAATATGGAAAGGGGCCCTTACCAAATCGCGCTGCGGTATATGGTTCGGCGGCATCGGTACTGTACTTGTTGTGATGGCTGTATTCTTCATCGCAGGTTTCAACGGTACATCTTACTACCCTTCAAACACTGATTTGCAGAGTTCTCTCACTATCGTGAACAGCTCTTCAAGCAGATTTACCCTCCAAGTGATGTCTATCGTGTCACTACTTATCCCATTTGTACTCGCTTATATCGTGTATGCTTGGCGCCAGATGGACAAGAAAAAGATCACTGAAGACGAGATAGCACAGTCAGAACACAAATACTAGTCTCTGATTGTGATCAGCCAATATCTGAGGGTGGGAGTATTCTTCCACCCTCAGGTGTTTTAATGTACCTGTGTGGATGGAGTTGACAGCTGTCATTTCCCGGCCAGGTCTGCAGAATTATGTTAGACCTGGACGGATGGTGTTTTATGAAGATGTTGTATTTCAGTGGATTAAATATTGAGATGTCGGCCGGGTCGGACACTTTTTTGCAGACCTGGACGAAATGTACCATATTGGATAATGTTTTGTACCTTTGCCCTCCGTATGAAAAGGGATGCAATTGACTTTGAGAATGGTGAGGTAATGGGGCTCTTCTGGAGACTGCTCCTCCCTACACTTTTCGGCACACTCTCCATTGCCCTGGTGACTATGGCAGATGGAATCTTCATCGGGAGAGGTGTCGGTGCGGATGGGGTGGCTGCTGTCAATATTGTTGTCCCTATATTCCAAATTGTGTCGGGCGTGGGGCTGATGATAGGTGCCGGGTGCTCTGTGGCTGCATCTATCCAATATTCGCAGCAGAATGTCAAGGTGGCCAGATATCACGTGACGCAGGCAATTGTCCTCTCTACCATTTTTATGACATTGCTCTGCGGGACAATGTTGGTTTTCCCCGAAAGGACTGCCCTGATTCTCGGTTCATCGGAGACCCTTATGCCACAGGTGACAGGGTATCTCAAGTATATATTGCCTTGCTTTATTTTTGAGATGTGGAGTATGATCGGGCTCTTCATCATCAGGCTTGATGGTGCCCCAAAGTTTGCAATGTGGTGCAATGTCCTCCCCGGGCTGCTGAATGTGGTCCTTGACTGGCTCTTCATTTTCCCTCTGGAAATGGGGGTGGAAGGGGCTGCGATTGCCACCTCCATAAGCATCAGCATTGGTGGATTCATGGCATTGGGATACCTCCTTTTCAAGGCAAAGGATCTGGGTCTTATAAAACTGAAAATTAGTGCCAAGAGTATCGCCCTGGCGCTACGCAATGTTGGGTATCACTGTAGGATAGGCTCTTCCACATTGCTCGCAGAGCTGGCTCTGGCTGTGATGTTCTATATAGGGAACAAGGTCTTTATGCACTACCTCGGGGATACCGGTGTGGGTGCATACGGGATTGCGTGCTACTATATGCCTTTCTTTTTTATGGTGGGCAATGCCATCGCCCAGTCTGCCCAGCCGATAATCAGTTACAATTATGGTGCAGCCAGGTGGGATAAAATTGTGCAGGCAAGGAGACTCCTTCTGGGGACTTGCATCGGTTTTGGACTTGCTGTGGGTGCGCTTTTTGCACTACTCCCCAAAGGGCTTGTAGGGCTCTTTATCGATACCGGTAGTGAAGCTGCAACAATTGCAATAAAAGGCTTTCCCCTACTCGCAGTGGGGATATTGTTCTTTATCCTCAATGTGGCAATAATTGGCTATTACCAGAGTGTTGAGAGGGTAGGAAAAGCGACATTCTTCGTTTTCCTCAGGGGGCTGATATTTATTGTCCCGGCATTCCTGCTTCTGCCCAGATTTCTGGGTGCAGAGGGGATTTGGCTGGCAATGCCGGTCTCTGAGATACTCACTACCTGCGTTATACTGGCAGACAGATTGAAAAAGGCTCTGTAATTACCCTCTGTAAGTGTAATAAGAGCCTGCCTGAGGTGTTGGCATAAGGACTACCTCATTTACATTCATATGGGCTGGTGCTGACAACATCCACTCTATTGCGGAAGCGATATCTTCACCGGTAAGAGGTGTGATACCCTTATAAACATTTGCAGCGCGCTCTTTGTCGCCATGGAAACGCACCTCCGAAAACTCTGTCTCCACCATTCCCGGGCGGACCTCACCCACTTTGATCCCTGCACTGAGAAGATCTGCACGCATTGACTGTGAAATGGCGTGTACGGCGTGTTTTGAAGCGCAGTAGACTGCACCATTCTCGTATGGCTCTGTACCGGCGATGGATCCGATGTTGATGATGTGGCCACCCTGACCGGCCTCCACCATTGCGGAGCTGATGATACGGGTGACATACAGAAGCCCTTTGACATTGGTATCTATCATCGCATCCCAATCTGCTGTTGATCCTTTGTCGATATGCTCAAGTCCTGCAGCAAGCCCTGCATTGTTCACAAGAACATCTACCCTTCCGAGGGGGTCCAGATACTGGCGGCACTCGTCTTCGCTGCGGACATCGAAGCAGAGGGTCTGGCACTCTGCACCGCGGGCCTGAATCTCCTGTGCGATCTCCTGAAGGCGCTCTGCGCGACGCCCTGTGATGATGATTTGTGTCTGTGGTTTGGCAAGTTTGAGAGCTGTGGCACGTCCGATGCCTGATGTGGCTCCAGTGATTAGGATACGTTTCATATTGTCTATTGTTTGTTTGTTTCTTTTTCTATTGCCGCTGGCTACTACCACGCTTACAGCTGCTATAATGAGGATGATACCGAGCCATTCGCGCCCGCTGATCTCCTCTCCGAAGATGGTGATGCCGAAAAATATTGCTGTTACCGGTTCCATTGCCCCGAGAATAGCGGTAGGTGTGGAACCTATGTGCTGTATCGCTTTGGTGGTGCAGATGAGTGAAAATGCAGTTGGAAGCAAACCAAGCCCCAAGAGGCATCCCCAAAGGTACCATTTCTCTGCAGGAGGTGCAGTAATCTCCCCACGGAGGCATAGCAGTACGGCGAAAATAATTGCGCCGAAAAGGATCATATAGAAATTGAGCTTGACTGAGCCGAGCCTGTTGACATTGCTCTTGTTGATAAGTACAATGTATATTGCATATGCCAATGCAGATATCATTACAAGTATAATTCCTTTTATGGACACTGCTGCATCACTGTCTCCTGTGTCATACAAGAGGACAATACCAGCCAGTGAGACTGCCATACAGAGCAATGTCCCTAATGAAGCCCTCTCCTTGAAGAAAATGGCCATTATTGCAGCGACCATTATGGGATATACGAAAAGGAGTGTGGATGCTACACCGGAATCCATATACTTGTAGCTGGAAAATAGCGATATGGATGTGGTGGTAAAGATAATACCCAATAGTGCCAGTATGCGAACATCCCCTTTTTCCAGAGTGAAGCTTCCACCTCTGCTCTTGAGCATCACTACAAAGATGCATACCGCGATAAGATATCTGAAGAAGAGGACAGAAAACGGGTCCATCCCCGCTCCATACAGAGGTAGGGTAAACAACGGCAGCATACCATATGTGGCTGATGCGACAATACCGTAAATGTACCCTTTTAGCTTACTGTTCATAAATGAATTCTGTTTGGCGTTGCGAATATATGAAATATCCCCTACTCTTGTACCGAAATTTTGCTACTTTTGTCCCCCTGATAACCCGCAATAGAGTATGGAACATTTAGGTGAGATGATATCTTTGGTAGTGGCATTTTCGTGGACCATTACAGCCCTTTTTGCCAATGAGGCGAGTCGCCGTCTGGGGGCGATGACTGTCAATGTCATCCGTATGGTTTTGGCCACCCTCTTTCTCGCTGTGATCCTGTGGGTGACGGTAGGAAGTCCCTATCCTGTCTATGCTGATGGCCGTGCCTGGTTCTATCTGGCGTTGTCAGCCCTTGTGGGGTATGTTTTCGGGGATTTCTGCCTATTCAATTCCTATGTGGTTATCGGTGCCCGTTTCGGACAACTCTTCATGACCCTCGCCCCTCCTATCTCAGCCATCACCGGCTGGATTCTTCTCGGGGAGGTGATGTCGTGGAAGTCGTGGCTCGCTATGATGGTGACCATCAGCGGTATTGCCCTTTCCATCCTAAGCAAGGGCAATGACAGCAAAATCCGTTTCTCCCTACCTCTAAAAGGTGTTCTTCTGGGTATTGGTGCCGGTCTGGGGCAAGGTGTCGGACTTGTCCTCAGCAAGATCGGTCTGGAGCACTATTTGGCAGCCATCCCTTCAGATGCCCCTGAGGCAATGGCTTCGATGCTCCCTTTCGCTTCGACTATGATAAGGGCAATGGTGGGAAGCATTGGTTTCATCATCTGGATGGGGCTGCAGAAAGACCTCGGGAAATTCCGCACAGCAGTGAAAGACCGTCGTGGCATCACATTCGCCACCCTCACTACCCTATTCGGCCCTGTAATAGGTGTGTCGCTCTCGCTAGCTGCTGTCCAATACACCGACACAGGTATCGCCTCTACCCTAATGGCCCTCACCCCAGTGCTCATTATAGCCCCCTACGCCATCATCTACAAACAGAAAGTGAAAGCCAAAGAGATCCTCGGTGTCATCCTCAGTATGGTCGGCGTCGCAATGTTCTTCCTGCTGTAAGGTTTTTCGGCTCGGCCTCTCCGACCGCACTTCCCGCGTCTACTTTTGGCGATTTTTGGACGCGGCAGCTTGATTTTTCGCTTCCCGCGTCAACTTTTGGCATTTTCTGCGGCTCGGAGGTTAGTTCTGCAGACTTCCGCTTCGCTTCATCCCTCCCACTGCTCCGCAGCGGGCCCCTCTTTTAGATTTGCACCATAATTCCAATATGGAGTTATGGTGCTCTTTTAT
>JAZRHK010000033.1:0-4860 GCA_045644725.1 Candidatus Coprenecus sp.
ATAGGGAAACTTGAGCGTTTCGTGGCTGATTGGAGCCGCGAGAATGCCATTTCATACAATGAAACAGAGGCCCCCAACGGGAAGAAGGTGGCTGTGGTGGGCAGCGGCCCGGCCGGGCTTGCCTGCGCGTCTGACCTGGCCAAATGGGGTTATGATGTCACCATTTTTGAGAGCCTTCACAAACCGGGAGGTGTCCTCCAGTACGGTATCCCCGAATTCCGCTTGCCCAAGGATAAAGTGGTGGGGAGTGAGATTGCGAAGCTGAAAGAGCTGGGGATAAAAATAGAGACCAATGTCATTGTCGGAAGGACAATCACCATAGAACAATTGATGGGCGAGGAGGGCTTCTCAGCGGTATTCATCGGTTCGGGTGCCGGTCTCCCCAAGTTTATGGACATTCCGGGGGAGAGCCTCAATGGGGTATTCTCTGCAAATGAGTTCCTTACCAGAAACAACCTGATGAAGGCATACTCGGCACAGAGCGATACACCTATCTATGCGGGGCACAAGGCTGTGGTGGTTGGTGGCGGAAATGTCGCGATGGATGCTGCCCGTACTGCATTGCGTCTGGGCGCAGAGGTGACAGTGGTATACCGCCGCACAGAGCAGGAGCTTCCTGCCAGGGCAGAAGAGGTGCACCACGCCAAGGAGGAGGGGATTGCATTCAGAATGCTCTCGAATCCTGTGGAGATTCTGGGAGATGAAAAGGGGTGGGTCCGTACTATACGTTGTCAGGAGATGGAGCTGGGTGTGCCGGATGCATCGGGACGCCGTTCCCCTGTTGCAGTGGAGGGATCTTATTTTGAGATAGAGACCGATGTGGTGATAATGTCACTCGGGACTTCGCCCAATCCGCTGATAGCGGGTACTACTCCGGGGCTCGAGGTGGACCGCAGAGGGTGTATTGTGGCATCGGCGGACGGAGCCACATCGAAGGAGTATGTATATGCCGGAGGTGATGCAGTGACAGGTGCAGCCACAGTGATACTCGCTATGGGTGCCGGAAGAAAGGCGGCCAAGGCAATAGATGAAAAATTGAGAAAAAGTAAATAATAGATATATGGCACAAAAACCATCAATTCCAAAGGGAACCAGAGACTTCTCACCTGTAGAGATGGCGGGGAGAAACTACATTTTTGACACAGTAAAGACAGTATTCAAGAAATATGGATTCTTGCCATTGGAGACACCTTCAATGGAGAACCTCTCTACCCTTTTGGGAAAATATGGGGAGGAGGGTGACAAACTCCTTTTCAAGGTCCTGAACTCGGGAGATGCATTTTCAGGTGTAGATTACGAAGGTTACAAAGTGGGAGAGGAGAACGGAAAGAAGTTCTACAACAGCAATGCACTTTCTCTCAAAGTGTGCGAGAAGGGTCTCAGATACGATCTTACTGTCCCTTTTGCCCGCTATGTGGTACAGCACCAGAATGAGCTTACATTCCCTTTCAAAAGATATCAGCTTCAGCCGGTGTGGAGAGCTGACCGTCCACAGAAAGGCCGCTACAGGGAGTTCTACCAGTGTGATGTCGATGTTATCGGTTCACGCTCGCTTCTGAATGAACTTGAATTGGTGCAGATTGTGGATGAAGTGTTCACAATGTTTGATATCAATGTGTGTGTCAAGATCAATAACCGCAAGATCCTCTCAGGACTTGCAGAGATTTCAGGTCACCCCGACAAGCTCATAGACATCACTGTCGCTATCGACAAGATCGACAAGATCGGCCTGGATGCTGTAAAGGATGAACTTCGTGAGAGGGGACTTGATGATGCAGCTATCTCAGTAATAGAACCTGTTCTGACCCTTTCAGGGACATCTGCAGAGAAGATCGCCACTATGAGGGGTATACTTGCTGCTTCTGAAGTGGGTCTGAAAGGTGTGGACGAACTGGAGGAGCTCTTTGGTCTGATTGATGCATCAGGTGTCCGTCAGGAGGTGGAGATAGATCTCTCATTGGCCCGTGGTCTGAATTACTATACCGGTGCCATCTTCGAGGTGAAGGCTAAAGATTTCGCTATAGGTAGCATCTGCGGTGGCGGCAGATATGATGACCTTACAGGTATATTCGGACTTCCAAATATGTCTGGCGTAGGCATCTCTTTCGGTGCTGACCGTATATATGATGTGCTCCTGGGCCTTGACAAATTCCCTAAAGAGGCAGTTTCAGGCACAAAAGTCCTGTTTACCAATATGGGTGCTACAGAGCTCCGTTACACTATCCCTATTGCCAAGGAACTCCGTCTGTCAGGTATCCCTGTGGAGATCTATCCGGACAATGTGAAACTCAAGAAACAGTTTGACTACGCAGATAAAAAAGGGATCAAATTCTTGGCTATTGTCGGTGAAAATGAGGTGAATAAGGGTGTGGTGATGTTGAAGAACCTCGCTACCGGCGAACAGGTGGAGGTGACCCCTTCCGAGATAGCTCAGAAGATAAAATAGCATTAAAATTTGCAATTTCCGAAATAATGGCTACCTTTGCAGTCCAATACCGCGGAGTAGAGCAGTTGGTAGCTCGTCGGGCTCATAACCCGGAGGTCGTAGGTTCGAGTCCTGCCTCCGCTACTACAAAGGACAAATCGCAAGGTTTGTCCTTTTTTTGTGTAGTGTTGGTTTTGTAAATGCTTGATACATTGTTGATTAAGTCAAAGAAAGTGTTGGTTCCATTGGTTCGATAACTTCTATTCTCTTTATCCCAATTTAACCCGTTTGGAAAGACAAGTTTCTGTATCTTTTGACATAATTCAAAGTTTTGTTTATTCCAATAAGTCCCTATGTTACAAGTAATTTGGATTGACTCCTCAATATAGTTGGTAAGGTTCGAGAGATTTACCGATGCCTTTTCCAATTCCCTCTCAGCCTCACGCTCGTCTGATTCCAAATCGGCTAATGCACTTGTATACGCATCTTCATCAATTTTCCCTATTGCAAAGTTCTTCTTGGCGGTCTTGATGTATGTTCTGATGGTTGCCAAATTTTTCTTGATTGCCGATATATCCTGCTGTTGGCAATTTTCCTTTTCTGCAAATTTTCTTTTAAGCACCTCAACGAGAATTGGGAACAGTTCTGTTGGTATATTGTACCCGTTCAATAGTTCAATATACTTGCTGTGCAGTTCCTTTGCCGAGACGTTCACAGCACCATCCTTGCCGCTGTACTTGTAATAGTCCAAATCTTTCTTCTTTACTGTGTACCCCGTCATCATATGCCCGTTGTAGTATATATGGCCCTTAAGCGGAAATCTTGGTGTTTCTTCGGCTTGTATGTAGTCATTGTTGTTCTTATCCAATATCTTCTGCACCTTGTCGAATAGGGCCTCTGATATTAACTGCTCTTGTTTGCCTTTGATGATTTTGCCGTTGAGGTACTTATGCTCCAATCTGCCACAATAGAACGAGTTGCGCAGACAAGCAGACAGTCTCTGCTTGGTGATTGACAATCCTCTGTTTTGGAGTCTTGATACAATAGTCTGCTGGGTGATGTTAGGTTCTGAAGCTATCCACTGCCAAGCATTTTTAAGTATTCTACCATCATCATTGACTGTTATTTTGTGCTCACGATTCACCTTCTTGGAGGTGTAACCAAGTGGTGGTCTGCTGTACCATTCACCTCTGTTGATACAAGCAACCATACCTTCATAGCATTTGTGTCGGCGCATAGCATTGTCTATATCTGCTACTATAAGCAAGATTGCCTCAATGTGTGTGGCAAGCATATTGCTCTTATCAACGGGTTGATTGACCGCAATGATAGTTACTCCGCTGCGGTTCAATTGACTTTTATAGGTTAGACCTTCCTCCATATTACGGCTGAAGCGGTCATAATCATATACAATTATAGTATCTACCTCGGGGTCATTAAGTACTGCTCCAACCATTTCAAGGAATTTCTCTCCCGCCTTCTTTGCACTCTCAAATGTGCCACCAAAGTCATATTTAACCTCCTTGTTGTTTGTCTCGCAATATTTGTGGCAAGCACTTAATTGTGTCTCAATGGAGTTGTTGGATTTCAACTGCTCCTCTGATGATACTCGTGTCCAAGTAACGGCCTTGCCCTTACCATTAGCAGTAATGGATTTTCTCTTGCTGATAATCTTATCAATCTTGTTATGCTTTTGTTTTTTAATCATTTGTATTAGTTCTTTTCATTAAATTATTATTAACATACCATTCGTAACCGATTTCAGCAATTTGTTCAAATCCGTTAAGGATGGTAATCATCTCATTTGTGTCGGTAATACCCAACTCTGCAAATTGTGTAATGAATGTTTCATCTGGTTGATTTGTAAGAAACATTGTAATTAAAATTTCAATCCCCTCTCAGAGGGGTTATACTGCACTTCACCTCCCGCTACCGTTAATTGAGCGGGACTTCTGTTCGGTAAGGCACGCAGAAACCTATGCGCCACATTGAGCGCAGCTAATATATAGCTTATTTCATCTACTCTGTAATCTTATTTATGGGGATAGAAGTCTCGAAGTGGACCGCTATGTTACTAATATACAGATTTAGTTTTTGAAAACCAAATTTGCAAAAAGTCTATGACTAGTTAATAGATTATTGAAAATGATTGCAGATGTTAAAATTTCTCAAATCTCATATTGTTATAATCCATAGATACACTGCAGATTATATGGGGACAAGACGGGTGATAGGGGTGTTTTTTAAGTGTTATCCGAACGGGGATTTTTTTAGAGGGGGTACGCAAATATCACCCCTACTACACACAGTTTGACGTGATAATTTTCTCTATGATTCCCGAAATTGAAATAAATCACACGAATTGGCAAAAATACAACCAAAACGAGATTGTGAAAATTTTAATGGGAATCAAAATCTATGAGTTTGCCAAGGAG
>JAZRHK010000034.1:0-1634 GCA_045644725.1 Candidatus Coprenecus sp.
GGAAAGTCTTGTTTCCCATTTCAGGTTCGCCAGGCACTATGTGGCGAAGTGCTAAAGAATAAGGTATTGGCATAGTAGTTTTAGTGGTTAAAGGTTAAAGGTTAGAGGTTAAAGGTGAGCGGTGAGCGTTATATCCACCCCCTCCGTCGCTTCGCTCCTCGTCCCGCCTGTCTCAGGGGGACAGTTTGCTGGCGCGGTGCTTGCGGTTGTAACTGACTCTCCCTCTGAGACAGGGGGAGTACCCGAAGGGGGAGGGGGTGGATAAGGTCTTTAGAGAAATGACTAAATGTCATTTTGTACCTCATGAGGGGAGCACTACCCAGTGCGATGCTGGACCCACCCGAAGGGGGAGGGGGTGGATTGGGAGCGGTGAGAGGTTCTTATCCACCCCCTCCGCGCTTTCCGCTCGTGCCCCTGTCTCAGGGCGACAAAGTGGTGAGGGGTGGGGTGGGTCCTACACGCAACTCGTTGCGGTAAAGGTGGTGGCAATTGCCGTGAGGATGGTGATTACTACGTTGAGGATTTTACCCCAGAGAGTGTTGTTGTTGAAGGTTCCCATTTTGTTTTAGATTAAAAGATTACAGATTACAGAGTACAGATTGTTAATAGATTAGGTTAGTTGTACGGATTGTGATGCATCATTTTGTTTGTAGTGTCCTACTTTCCATCAGGGCCCTTGATAGTCGGTAGTAACTACGCCCCTCTCTTGCAGAGGGGTTGGGGGAGAGTCCGTTACTTATCTCCGTTCACATCGCAAAGATACGACATCCTTTTGGCGGAATGTGAATTATAGTGACTTACGGTGACTTATGGTGACTTACGGTGATTTGGAGTGAAATAAAATGAAGAATATGCTTTGCTCACATGTTACCTCTGCTGCCCCCCTACGAGATCGAGAGATATAATGCATCATCAGTGTAAATCTGTCCAATCCAGTGCCATCTGTACTCTGTCATCTGTACTCTGTACTCTAAAAACTTTACATCCCTTGTGTGCCTGTTGTAGGGCGGAAATTCGTTGTGTCGTCTGTGCTCGGTCGTCGAGATGATAATCCCTAATGAATGCAACGAGTAGGTGCTGACATCGTGCCGGGCTATTAAAAGAGCCTACGGCGGGGTGCGCAGTGCCTCTATTTACTCACTGCCTGCCACTTGTGGCAAGTGTGCTTGTGTGCTGATTATCAACAAAATGTGTGATGTGGGAACGTATCTGTCTATTATTCCCCCAACTCTTTCCCGCTTGTGCGTAATCTATTATCATTCGATAACTTGATGGATGGAAATATCATTACACTTGCTCGTTTCAAAGGTGGTCAGTGGTCAGTGGTCAGTTCGTTTTTACGCCAATACCTTGTACCTGCAAGATGATACTAAAAAGATAGTTATAATATATATATAATATTTTATATTATATATATATTATAAAATTTATTTTAACCATTTTCCCCCTCCATGCATACTGCCCGATTTTTAACTGACCACTGACCACTGACCACCATGGCATGTCTTTTCCTGAAAATGGTTGACTCTTTTTTAGACGATTTTTAATGCTAAAGTTTTCCTATACTGTTTTTGTTGACCTTCTTCACTGGTAAAGTTGACCGTTTTCCTGAAATGGTTGACCTCATTACTGGA
>JAZRHK010000035.1:0-25236 GCA_045644725.1 Candidatus Coprenecus sp.
TTAATTGTACTTTTAATGGCATCCTTATTTGGATGGCACACAGCATCAGCTCAGACTTCAGCTGATTTTAATGTGGACTCTTTGGAATATATACTTCCAGACTTTAGTATTGGAACAGTATACTTCCATAACGGGGACAGATCCCAGGCTCTGCTAAACATTAACACCTTTGACAACGCCATCAGATTCATTGACCAAAACAAGGATACTCTTATTGTCAAAAACGAAGATGAAGTAAAGGCGGTGTATGTAAAAAACAGATACTTCGCCAAGTGGCAGAGAAGATATGTTGAATTGGTTAACCCTACCAATGATACTTCTATTGGGATTATGCGCTATATAAATGCCATAAGAAAAGCAAATGTAGGTGCATATGGCATGGCATCCGAGACATCCAGTGTTTCAAATATCTCACATATGAACGATGTGACTGGTTCTACCTACAAACTGAAAAACAAGGCTGCCTACGACCTCACCTATCATGAGGACTACTGCATCTGCAAGGGGTCCAAGATATATTTGGCCAACACTAAAGGATTCCAGAAAATATATCCCAAACTGAAAGCGCAAATACCAGTTTTCGTTAAAGAGAACAATATTGATTTCAAAGATTTGGAGAGTATCAAAAAACTCTACAAATTCTGCATCAGTAATCAATAATCAGTAAATATCTCCCTTAATGGGATTAGTGCAAATTCCCTCTCCTGAAGCCTCGGGTGAGGGATTTGTAATTCAGGGAGGTCAACAGTCTTGTTTCCATAGAGGAGAATGTCTATATCGATGATCCTGGATTTATAGATCCTGTTACCGTCAGTATCAAACTGAGGCTCCTCAATAGGTCTCCCCATTTTGGACTCCACATGTTTGCATATTTTCAGAAGATCTGTAGGGGATACAGATGTCTTGAAGGATATCGCCTGATTTAAAAAGGTCTCCTCAGCAACAAATCCGACAGCTTCAGACTCATGTATGGATGACTCATTCACTTCCGATCCTAAGAATGGAGCCAATTCATTTATAAGAAGAGCAATGGCAGTCTGCAGATTGCGCTCCTTATTGCCCATATTGGTTCCAAGAAGAAGATATACCCTTTCCATTATAGAAAACCCAATTCAAGAAGAGCCTCTTCAGACATTCTGCTTTTGTCCCAAGCCGGCTCGAAAACCAATTCAATAGATACGTTTGTCACCCCCGGAGTATCAGCAACAGCCTCATGGACATCCTCCACAAGCTGGTCTGCCATCGGGCAATTTGGGGCAGTGAGTGTCATCTTTATCTTCACCTCACCTTCATCATTGACGTCCAATTCATAAACAAGGCCCAAGTCGTAGATGTTTACCGGGATTTCAGGGTCATAAACCTGCTTTAGAGCCCTTACTATATCTTTCTCCAATCTATTCTTGTCCATAATCTATTTCACACTATATGCTATCGCGTAATTTTGTATCTGTTGAATCATGGAAACCAATCCGTTAGCTCGTGTTGGTGAAAGATTCTCCTTAAGTCCTATCTTCTCCACAAAACTGAAATCGGATAAGAGAATTTCATCAGGTGTGCGGCCATTAAAGACCCTGACAAGCAGAGATATGATCCCTTTGGTAATAATGGCGTCACTGTCAGCAGCAAAGTATATCCTGCCATCTTTGTAATCAGAGCTTAGCCATACCCTTGATTGACATCCTTTGATAAGATTTGCCTCTGTCTTCTGAGTCTCCTCTATCATAGGGACACTCTTGCCAAGCTCGATAATGTATTCGTACTTGTCCATCCAGTCCTCAAAGACTGAGAACTCTTCGATAATCCCGTTCTCCACCTCAATAATTGGTCTGCTTTCCATAAAATTCTATCTTAACATGTTTACTGCTCTATTAAGAGCTGCAATAAATACCTTACATTCCTCCAAAGTATTGTATGGTGCAAGAGAGGCCCTTAGCATGCCACTTTGCCCATACCTGGCCATAAGTGGTTCAGCGCACATCATACCGGAGCGGACAGCCACACCCATCTTATCCATAAGTATAGCCAGATCCTCATGATGTGCCCCCTCTATAGAGAAGGAAAAAACAGGAATTTTGTTCTGGCCTTCACCATATAGCCTCAATCCATCTATAGCCTTCAAGTTATGATACAAATAATCAATCTTTTCTCTCTCTTCCTCAATATAGTTATCACTCATTAACTCCTTTGCAAATTCAAGTGCCGGAGATAAAGTGGCACCACCTATGAAGTTAGGCGTTCCTGCCTCAAACTTTAGTGGAAGTGGTGCATATGTGGTCTTGGCAAAGGTAACAGTATCCACCATATCGCCTCCACCCATCCAAGGTGGCATCTTTTCCAGAAGATGCTCCTTACCATAGAGGACACCTATACCGGTAGCTGCATAAATCTTGTGCCCAGAGAAGACATAAAAGTCGCAATCCAGCTTCTGAACATCCACCCTCTGGTGGACAATCCCCTGCGCCCCATCGATAAGGACCACTGCCCCTATTGCATGAGCCTTGCTTATCAGCTCCTCCACAGGATTCACCAGCCCAAGGACATTTGAAATATGGGTAGCTGAGACTATTTTCACCCTCTCATCAAGCAGCCCATCGAGAAGATCCATCCTCCATTGCCCCTTCTCATCCACAGGGAGAACCCTCAATTCAGCCCCCTTCCTCTCACAAAGGAGCTGCCAGGGGACAATATTTGAGTGGTGTTCACATTCAGATACCAGGACCACATCCCCCTTTGAGAGAAAACGCTCTCCGTAAGTATTTGCTACAAGGTTTATTGATGCAGTGGTCCCCGAAGTCATAACGACCTCTCCCCTCCTAGATGCATTAATATATTGCCTTACGGCCTCCCTACCACCTTCATACAGATCTGTTGCCTCTGCACTGAGTCTGTGCACTGCACGATGGATATTGGCATTTATGCCTGCATTCATCCTTTGGATCAACTCAAGCACAGAACGAGGCTTCTGGGCAGTAGCGGCATTGTCAAAATAGACAAGCTGCTTGCCGTATACTTTCTGCTCTAATGCGGGGAACTCCCCCCTTATTTGGGATAAATCTCTCATTGTTTTCAAATCTGTTGGCAAAGATATGCAATTTATCATTAAATTTGCTCTGATACTTGACAGCAAAAATCATACACGGAATATGTACGACTACATTTCAGGAAATATCGTCGAATTGACCCCCGCCGAGATGGTGGTGGACAATCACGGAATCGGCTATAAAATTCTCATCTCTCTGCAGACCTATTCGGCTCTCCAGGGGGCTGACGAAGGGAAAATATACATCTATCACCATAAGCACGAGGATGACGAGCTCTTCTACGGCTTTGCAGACAAGGAGGAGAGGAATATCTTCACGCTGCTGGTTTCGGTCTCAGGCATCGGCCCCAATACTGCCAGAATGATGCTCTCTGCCCTCACTACCGATGAGGTAAGGATAGCTCTTATTTCGGGCGATGTAAACAAGATCAAAAGTGTGAAAGGTATCGGTCTGAAGACAGCCCAAAGGGCAATTATCGAGCTCAAGGACAAAGTGGGCAAAGAGGGAAGCAGCAGCGCTGCACTCGATCTGGGGACAAGCTTCGGATCCAACAGCCACCGCGAAGAGGCATATGGTGCACTTATCACTCTTGGCTTCACCAAAGCAGCTGTGGAGAAAGTTTTGAACACAATACTCAAAAAAGAGCCGCTTTGCACATCGGAAGAAATTATAAAGAAGGCACTGAAACTTCTATAATTGAGAAAAATATTATTACATTTGTCAAAATAAACGAATAAACAACAAACTAAAAGAAAATCAATATGAACACTCCAGCAAATCTAAAGTATTCTAAAGAACACGAATGGGTAAGAGTAGAAGGTGATGTAGCGGTAATCGGTATTACTGACTTCGCTCAGGACCAACTTGGTGATATCGTTTTCGTTGACATCCAAACTGAAGGTGAAACTCTTGCAAAAGACGAGATTTTCGGTGCTATCGAAGCTGTTAAAACTGTAGCTGACGCATTCATGCCTGTAAGTGGTGAAGTTATCGAAGTTAACCCTGAACTTGAGGGTGCTCCTGAGTCAGTAAACAAAGATCCATACGGCGCAGGCTGGATGATCAAAGTTAAAATGTCTAATCCTGCAGAGGTTGAAGAACTTCTTTCTGCTGAGGACTATAACGCTATCTGCTAATAAGAACAGCATATCAATAGAAGAGGACGACCCTATGGCCGTCCTCTTTTTTTAACATTAAGCTGATATCATTTCTTATCCTTTGGCAAGACAGGATATCTCGAGAAGAGGACCTCTGTAGCCTGATCAAGCTCAGAAAGATCCTTTACATTCACACCGCCATCTTCTGCCAGAGAGCTCACTTGTGCACAGAAAACATGAATCTTCTTTCTTGCATCCACAATATCAACCATCAGGACACCCTCCTTGGATATTCCCGATATAATCTGGGCATTTGAGTAATAATTATCCAGATATGCCCCCCTTGGGCTGAAATATCTGTAACCGAAATCACTTCCTGGAGGGATGAGGTCTTTAGTCTGTATAACCTGCTTGACAGACATCGCCACATAGACGATCATATCCGGATTTGTGGAAACAGATATATATCCCCTCCTGTATAGCTGGTCAGAAATGGACCTGTAAATAAGCTTGACATCATCCATACTCAGATATGAAGGTATAGTAGAGCCATCTGCAGGCTCTATCATAAAGGTTTTATATGATGCCATATCGGCATTGTTCAGCACTTTACTTTGTTCAAGTGTGAAGGTTCCGCACGAGGATAACATTATCACTGCTGCAGTCACCAAAATAACTAATCTTTTCATCTCAATCGTTTTTAGTCTTACGACTTGTATTGAAAAGATTATTACAAACTGTATTCCATATTATTCCAAATTTCTCCTATAGAAGAGAGTTCGGAATATTTTATTAAATTTGTCCAAAACTTATTACCATGAAACACAGTTTTGGAAGTGACAACCATTCAGGAGTGCATCCTGAAATTATGGAGGCCATAGTTAAGGCCAACAGTGATTTTGCAGTAGCATATGGTGATGATGAATATTCGCAAAAGGTTCTCAGGGGGGTCGAAGAGCTTCTTGGCGGTGATTGCGAAGCTATGTTTGTAGTAAACGGCACAGGTGCAAACATCCTTTCATTGTCAAATCTGGCACACAGCTCCGACGCAGTTCTTTGCCCCGCCACTGCACATATAAACTGCGACGAATGCGGTGCTCCTGAAAAAATAATTGGGTGCAAACTCATCCCTCTTGAGCACACAGATGGAAAAGTTTACCCAGAAACAGTGAAAAAATATCTGCATGGATTCGGCGAGCAACACCACTCTCAGCCTAATGTGCTATCTATTTCCCAACCCACAGAGTTGGGAACACTTTACACCGTAGAAGAGATAAAAGCACTTGCAAACCTTATGCACAGCGTAGGTGGGTATCTTCATATTGACGGATCGCGAGTATCAAATGCCGCAGCAGCATTGAACATCCCGGTAAAAGCTTTCACAGCCGATGCTGGCGCTGACGCACTCTCATTTGGTGGAACCAAAAACGGACTACTGATGGGAGAAATCGTTGTTCTATTTAAGCGTACATCCAACAACAGGGCTCTCTTCCTCAGAAAACAGATGACACAGCTTTACTCCAAAGCAAGATTCATGGCGGCACAATTTGAAAGATATTTCAAGGACGAAATGTATCTGGAACTGGCTCGCCATTCTAATCAAATGGCTAAATACCTGGAATCAAAACTAATGGAGATTCCGCAAATTAAAATATCACGTCCTGTCGACACAAATGCAGTATTTGCGTATATAAGTAAGGAACTATACGAGAAACTGTCTGCAAAACACATGTTCTACATATGGGACGAGGAGACAATGGAGGTAAGATGGATGTGCTCATTTGACACCCATAAAGAGAACATTGATGAATTCATAGAAGACATAAAAAAAAGCATATAAGATGGAAATAAACGTTACTAGGACATTTGATCTATTGGATCGCCTCCAGGCCAACCACCCGGAAAAAGAGGATATCCTCAGCAGAAGTCAAGGAGGAAACTGGGGCAAAGTTAGCGTTAAAGAATATGTAAAACATTCATATCTAATGGCTTATGCTCTTTTATCCCTCGGATACAAAAGAGAAGACAAAGCTATTACTATCTGCAACAACAGACCAGAGTGGAACTTTGTAGACATGGGTCTCAACCTGGCAGGAATGGTGCATATCCCTGTGTACCCTACATTGAGCGAAGAAGAATATCTACACATCTTCAACCACAGCGATGCCAAGATAATCTTCATAGGAAATCCTCAGCTATATAAAAAAATATCTCCTATCGTAGCCAAGATGGAGAGACCGGCGAAGATATACATGATGGACAATAGCGAGACAGTTGATTGTCTATCAGGACTTTATAAGATTGGCAATGAGAATGGTGAGAAATATAAAGATGAAGTAGAAAAGATAAAAGCCAGCATATCAAAAGACGATTTGGCTACTATCATATACACCTCTGGCACAACTGGTATCCCTAAGGGGGTAATGCTCTCACATTGGAATCTTATGTTCAATGCCATAGCCCATGCCAAGAAACAGCCAGTCACTTCTTCACAAAAAATGGTAAGCTTCCTCCCTTTGTGCCATATATACGAAAGGAGCATGAATTATGAGTACCAATACATAGGCATTAGCATTTATTACGCTGAATCAATAAGTACCATCCAAAGGGATTTGGCAGGATGCCATGCAGATGGATTCTGCTCAGTTCCGAGGGTACTTGAGATGATGTATTTCAAATTCGAAGCAGCCGGTAAAAACCTGACAGGTATATCAAGAAAAATTTACAACAGAGCTTGGATATTTGCCAACAACTTCGACTACTATAATAAAAACAGATTCTATCTTCTCAAGCGGGAAATCTATGACAAATTAGTTTTCAGCAAATGGAGAGAGGCACTTGGTGGTCACGAAATGACAGTAGTGTCAGGTGGCTCATCTATACAAGGGAAAATAGTAAGACTTTTCAATGCTGCCAAAATCGGAATCTATGAAGGATATGGCATGACAGAGACCTCACCTGTTATAGCTGTAAATAACCCCATAGAAAGGATTAACGTAATTGGCACAGTAGGAACCCCACTTGAGGGGACAGAACTAAAAATAGCTGAAGATGGAGAGATCCTCACCAAGGGGCCACATGTAATGCAAGGGTACTACAAAGATCCCGAACAAACAAAAGAGATAATAGATGAAGATGGCTTTCTGCATACAGGGGATATAGGGACAATGATTGATGGAAAATACCTTAAGATAACTGACAGAAAGAAGGAGATATTCAAACTCTCCCTAGGCAAATATGTAGCACCTCAAGTTATAGAAACAAAACTGAAAGAGTCATCGTATATAGAAAACTGTATAGTAATAGGTGAAAACGAAAAGTTTGCATCTGCACTAATTATCCCTGATATGTCCCGACTTCACTTCTGGGCTGCAAAACATAAAGTAACCTATGCAGACAATCAGGAATTGGCCCAACATCCTAAAGTTATTGCCAAAATACACAAAGAGGTGGAGTTGGTCAATGAGACTTTAGCCCCACACGAGAAAATAAAGAGGGAAAGGGTGGTTCTTACGGAGTGGACACCAGTAAATGGATTACTCTCTCCTACCCTAAAATTAAAGAGAGCTAAAATTCACGCAAAACACGCAGATATTATCAAAGATATCTACAAATAATAAAAAAGGATGTTCCTCGTGGAACATCCTTTTTTTATCTGCCAAAGAAAACCAAAAGTACAGATATATCAGCAGGTGAAACACCAGGTATCCTTGAGGCTTGGGAAATAGTCCTCGGCCTATGTTTAACCAACTTCTGTCTTGACTCATAGGAAAGGGAAGCAACCTTAGCATAGTCAAAATCATCAGGGATAGTCAATGATTCGAGTTTCGTCATCTTATCTGCTAACCTAGACTCCCTTTCTATATATCCGCTATACTTGATAAGTATTTCTACTGACTCATATATTTCACCTGAAATATCATATGAAAGATCTATATCTGACGGCTTATAAGGCAAGTTCTGCGCAGTAGAAATTGCAGAAGATGATATCAGAGATGAATTGAGTGACAAATCCAAATCATATGTTCCACGGGGAACATATGAGATCAAGTCATTAATGCTTGTATCAGGCCTAGCTAATATTGATGATAGTGTCCGTGAATATTCTGTAGGAGATGATCCAACTGATGAAAGATACGGATTGATAGTATCAGGTTTCACCTTGACACTATCAAAAAGTGACTTGAGATTATCTACCCTTGAATACTTTTCAGACATAAGTCGATATCTATATTCATCAGCAAGCCCAATCTGATGAGAAATAGGGGTCAATCTTAAATCAGCATTGTCCTGTCTGAGCAGAATCCTATACTCAGCTCGGGAAGTAAACATCCTATAAGGCTCATCCACCCCTTTTGTTACAAGATCATCAATTAACACACCAATATATGACTGATCCCGTTTTAGTACCAGAGGATCTTTTCCAGAAAGTTGAAGGGAGGCATTGATACCTGCCATCAAGCCTTGAGCAGCCGCCTCCTCATATCCAGTAGTACCATTAACTTGACCAGCCAAATAAAGGCCCTCTATACACTTTGATTCAAGGGAAGATTGTAGCAGTGTCGGATCAAAATAATCATACTCGACGGCATATGCTGGTCTATAGATACGGACATTCTCGAGACCTTCAATATTATGAAGAGCTTCTAATTGAGTATCCAAAGGGAGAGATGAAGAAAATCCTTGAAGATAATATTCGTTAGTATGCCATCCTTCAGGTTCTAAGAAAAGCTGATGCTCATCTTTTCCTGGAAAAGTCCTCAATTTATCTTCTATACTGGGGCAATATCTGGGTCCGATACCACTTATCTTACCGGAAAAAAGAGGTGACAGGTGAAAACCGGATTCTAGAATGGAATGGACATTCTTATTTGTATGGACTATATAACAATTCTTTTGCTTGACAGAGCCTTGAACTGGAGATTTATAATTTAGGTAAGAAAATTTCTCAGGTGATGAATCTCCCTCTTGAGGTATTAATTTTGAAAAGTCAATAGATGAGGCATCAATCCTGGGGGGCGTTCCTGTCTTCATCCGTTGAGTAGTAATACCCCGGTCGGCCAATATTTTTGAAATATGATAAGAAGAGGGCTCCCCTATCCTACCACTCTCAGCATCCTCTTGGCCAACAAATATTTTTCCATTAAGAAAGGTTCCAGCTGTAAGGATAACAGCTTTAGCATTGAAAAATGCGCCCAACTGGGTACGTACACCAGAAACACGAGAACCTGAGAAGGTTATTTCGGTCGCTGTGTCTGCCCAAATATCTAGTTTTGAGGTACTTTCAAGTATCTTACGCCAGTTCCAGGAAAAATAAATTCTATCACACTGAGCACGAGGGCTCCACATAGCCGGACCTTTTGATCTGTTTAACATCCTAAACTGAATGGTACTCGCATCTGTTACTATGGCCGAGTAGCCACCTAGCGCATCTATCTCCCTAATAATCTGTCCTTTAGCAATGCCGCCAATAGCTGGATTACATGACATCTGTGCAATCTTATTCATATCCATGGTTATGAGAAGTGTGCTCATACCCATGTTTGCTGCAGCTGTAGCAGCTTCACATCCTGCGTGACCTGCCCCTATTACTATTATATCGTAGTTAAGATTCATACTCCCTCAAGATTGAAAGTGCAATATCCTCCTGTTTTCTCATTTCTGCTCTATCCTCATCTGTATGATCGTCATAACCTATCAAATGAAGGATGCCATGAATAATAACTCGGTTTATCTCTTCCTCGAAAGTGGAACCATACTCTAAAGCATTTGCACGAACAGTATCTACACTTATGACAATATCTGCAGATACAATATCATCAGATACTACCTCCGGATCATAATCAGATGTATCGAAGGTAATGATATCAGTGTAATAATCATGTCCAAGGAAATCTTGATTTACTTTGAGTACTTCCTCGTCATTTGTTATAAGATAATTGATATCTCCCACCTTAAGTGAGTGGATTGAGAGAATTTTCTTTATCCATTCTTTTAAAACCTTTTGGCGAGTTAATTTAAAGTCTGTATCTTTGCTTGAGAATTTTATCATACTCTGTATATTTGTGTGCAAATGTATGAAAAACTAAAGAGTCATTAACAATTTTAACAATTTAATATTACAATTATGTCTAAAGTAAGTGTTATTGGAGCTGGTAACGTAGGCGCAACATGCGCAAACGCTGTAGCACAAATGAGATTTGCATCAGAAATCGTTCTACTTGACGTTAGAGAAGGTTTTGCTGAGGGTAAAGCCATGGATATGATGCAATCATCGAAAGTTCTTAACTACAATTCAGTAATTAAAGGTGTAACCAACGATTACGCAGCAACAGCTAATTCAGATGTTGTGGTTATCACTTCTGGTATTCCACGTAAACCAGGTATGACACGTGAAGAGCATATTGGCACTCACGCTGGTATCGTTAAAAGCGTTATCGCAAACGTTCTTGAGTACTCGCCTAAAGCTGTTATCATCGTTGTTTCTAACCCTATGGATACTATGACCTATCTAGCAGTTAAAACTAGCGGTGTAGCTGACAACAGAATCATCGGTATGGGTGGACAGCTTGACAGCAGCAGATTCAACTACTATTTGAGCCAAGCTCTTAACTGCCCTATGTGTGATGTAGAAGGTATGGTAATCGGCGGTCACGGTGACACTACTATGGTTCCTCTTCTAAGTAAAGCATTCTACAGAGGCGGCAATGTATGCGAAAAACTTTCAGCTGAGACTGCTGAGAAAGTAGTAGCTGACACAATGGTTGGTGGTGCTACCCTTACCAAACTTATGGGTACATCTGCTTGGTACGCTCCAGGTGCTAATGCAGCAGCTCTAGCAAGAGCAGTTGTTCTTGATGAGAAAAGAGTTTATCCTTGCTGCGTAAGCTTGAATGGCCAGTGGGGTGAAAGCGACATCTGCATCGGTGTTCCTGCAGTTATTGGCAAAAATGGCGTTGAAGAGATCATCGAATTCGAACTTCCTGAAAATGAGATGGCTAAATTCAAAGCAAGTGCTGAGTCTGTAAGAAAAACCAATGGCGTATTGAAAGAAATCAATGTTCTATAAACATTTTTTCAACAATTGTTTGTAGGTTTTAAAGAATAATTTTCTAACTTTGAAACCTAAAATGTAAAAACATTGTTAAAATAGATAATATGGAAATTAAGAAATCTCCAAAAGCCGACCTAGAAAAGAAGAAAGGACTATTCCTTGAAATAGGCCTTATTGTTACATTGCTAGTCGTTCTTCTTGCTTTTGAATGGCAAACTGAGGAAAAAGAGGAAATGTCATTCGCTACCGAAACTGCAGTTGAAATTGAGGTAGAAAATGTTCCTATCACAACAGAAGCACCTCCTCCACCACCAGAGCAACCTAAAATACCTGTACTTTCTGACCAGATCGACATCGTTGATGACGACATCGAGGTAAATGATGATTTGTTTATCTCTTTGGAGGATACAGAGGATATGGGTGTAGAGATTATGGACTACGTAGCTGAAGTATACGAAGAGGAAATCGAAGAGGCACCTATTCCATTTGCCCTAGTAGAAGAGAAACCTTCATTCATGGGTGGTGACGCAAACAACTTCCAGAAATGGGTTTCACAACACCTTGAGTATCCTGAAATCGCTAAAGAAAATGGTGTATCAGGTCGTGTTACTCTTCAGTTTACAGTAATGCCTGATGGTTCTGTAGCTAATGTTAGAGTTCTTAGAGGTGTAGACCCTTCTCTTGACAAAGAGGCAATCAGAGTAGTATCTTCATCACCAAAATGGACTCCTGGTAAACAGAGAGACAGAGCAGTGAAGGTTATTTACAACTTCCCAGTAATTTTCCAACTACGATAATTACACAATAATCTATATAAGAAATAGGTGACTTTATGAAGTCACCTATTTTTTTGTAACTTTGCCATCCTATGGAAGAGAAAGAACAAGTAATAGAATTGGAAAAGGCTATAGTAGTCTCTGTTATAACACAGGATATTGACGACAGCACAGTAAAGGAATATCTTGATGAGCTTGAGTTTTTGGCACTAACTGCGGGAATAGAGAGTGTAAAAAGATTTACACAAAGGCTCTCTACCCCAAATTCCAGAAGCTATGTGGGTTCAGGAAAGCTTGAAGAGATAAGAACTTATCTTGAAGAAAACGAGATAAATACAGTAATTTTTGACGATGAACTTTCCCCATCCCAGCTTAGAAATGTTGAGAGAGAATTCGCAGGGAGAAAGATATACGACAGAACCAGTCTTATTCTTGATATTTTTGCCCAAAGAGCAAAAACAGCATACGCTAAAACACAGGTTGAGCTTGCCCAATACCAATATCTGCTTCCACGACTTACAAGAATGTGGACGCACCTTGAGAGGCAAAGAGGTGGAAAAGGTGGTCTTAATATGAGGGGACCAGGTGAGTCGCAGCTTGAGACAGACAGACGTATCATACTTGAAAAGATAAGTAGACTGAAAGAACATCTGAAAAAGATTGACAGGCAGATGTTCTCTCAGAGAGGAAATAGGGGATCTCTCGTTAGAATAGCACTGGTAGGATATACAAATGCAGGTAAGAGTACCATAATGAACCTACTGTCCAAGAGTGATGTATTTGCAGAAAATAAGCTGTTTGCAACATTGGATACTACAGTGAGGAAAGTGGTTATAGAGAATGTTCCATTTCTCCTTTCTGATACAGTGGGCTTCATAAGAAAACTACCCACACAGCTGATTGAGTCATTTAAAAGCACACTGGACGAAGTAAGGGAGGCGGACATCCTCATGCATGTGGTAGATATTTCCCACCGAAACTTTGAAGACCATATAAGAGTAGTAAATGAAACTCTAAAGGATATAAATGCTCACGACAAACCAATTTATCTGGTTTTCAATAAGATAGATGCCTATAAACACGTAGAGCAGAACGAGTTCTCATTTGAGGAGAAAAAGGCGGAAAACTACTCACTTGAAGAGTTGCAAAAGACTTGGATGGCTAAAAAGCACACTCCATGTATCTTCATCTCCGCTAAGGAAAAGATTAAAATAGACAAACTCCGCAACGATCTATATAAGATGGCTGCAGAGATTCATGCAGGGAGATTCCCTTTTAACAACTTCTTGTGGTAATAAAATCTAAGATTTTATTTGCGACAAATTCGGGATTCTCAAGGTAGGAGTCATGCCCTGAATTAGGGACAATATAGCTCTCTGCTTTGGGGAGAGCTGCTATCTGCAACTCTATTTGGGAGAGATTGAAAAAATGGTCAGAATCGCCAAAAAGGGCCAAAACTGGTATAGATAATCTTGAGATCTGCTCTGTGGTATCTATTCTTGAAGCCATTCCCCTCACAGATGCTGCGATGCCCTCAGGATCATGAGTCTCAGCTATCTCTAATATCTCTTGAATCTTATTATCCATTTCTCTAAGATTCTCCTTCTTGAACATATTAGGAATTGCTATTGAAGCCAGTGTCAAATGGCGTCCTGATAGGATGAAATGAATCTCCTTATCGCGCGATGCAGATACTTCTTCTGAGTCGCAATATGTATTGGTATTCATCATAATTAGCCCCTTGACCATATCAGGATATTTTCTTTGAAACTCAAAACTGATGTATCCTCCAAGAGAGTGACCGGCAACATAACACTCTGAGACACCACATTTGTCTAGTACACCTTTTATAGTATCTGCACAGAACTCCATAGTGTTTGAGTGGGAGTGAGTGCCTGTCAGACCGTGACCAGGAAGGTCAATAGAGATGAATCTGAAATTTTTTGGGAAGTATGGGATAAATTCCTCCCAGACATACAATGTCTCCAGATAACCATGAAGAAGGAGGATAGTAATATCCCCCTTCTCGGTATCTGAAATATGTACAGGAATTCCGTTTGATGTAGCGAAAAATTCCATACGTAGTGTCAAATTAGTCTTTTAGCTTAGCGCAAAGGAACTCTCTGTTAAGTCTTGCAATGTGACCAACTGTAACACCTTTAGGGCACTCCATCTGACAAGCCTGGGTATTGGTACAAGCACCAAATCCAAGTTCATCCATTTTAGCCACCATCGCTTTAGCCCTTCTAGCACCCTCAATTTTACCCTGAGGAAGAAGTGCCAAAGAACTTACACGTGCTGATACGAATAGCATTGCAGAACCGTTCTTACAAGTAGCCACGCAAGCACCGCAACCTACACAAGATGCAGCATCCATACTTTCGTCAGCATCTTTCTTAGGAACAGGGATAGCATTTGCGTCCTGAGCACTACCAGCATTTACAGAGATGAAACCGCCAGCCTGAAGAATCTGGTCAAATGCGTTTCTGTTCACCACAAGGTCTTTGATGATAGGGAAACCGGCACTTCTCCAAGGTTCGATAGTGATAGTCTCGCCATCTTTGAACTTGCGCATATGAAGCTGACAGGTAGTGATCTCCTCGTCAGGTCCGTGTGCACGACCGTTGATGTATAGTGAACACATACCGCAGATACCCTCTCTACAGTCGTGGTCAAATGCTACAGGTCCAGAACCGTGGCAACCTTTATTAACTGCTACAGGAACATTGCCCTCTCTGATAAGCTGATCGTTGAGAATATCCATCATCTCAAGGAAAGATGTATCAGGAGAGATGTTCTCAATCTTATAGGTCTCGAAGTGACCTTTTGATTTTGCGTTTTTCTGACGCCAAACTTTTAAAGTGAAATTCATATTAAATCCCCCTTAGTCTTTATAGTTACGAGTTGATGGTTTAACAAATTCAAAGTTCAATTCTTCCTTGTGAAGTTCAGGTTCTGCATCTGCTTTGTACTCCCATGCACTTACATATGAGAAGTTAGCATCATCACGTTTGGTTTCACCCTCTTCTGTCTGCATCTCAACTCTGAAGTGACCACCGCAAGACTCCTCTCTGTTGAGAGCGTCACGTGCCATCAAGTCACCGATTTCAAAGTAGTCTGCAAGACGGATAGCTTTCTCAAGCTCCTGGTTGAACTCTGCGTTTTCACCTGGTACATATACATTTTTCAAGAACTCTTCCTTAAGGGCTTTGATCTCAACAAGAGCCTTCTCAAGACCTGCTTTCTCACGTGCCATACCTACGTATTCCCACATGATAAGACCAAGTTTCTTATGGTAGTAGTCTACAGGCTGAGTACCTTTAAGGTTAAGGAAGTAGTTGATTTTCTCCTTAACAGCCTTCTCGGCCTCATCAAATGCAGGGTGAGAAGTATCTGTCTTAGGAACCTGAATCTTAGATGAGAGATAATCACCGATAGTGTAAGGAAGGATGAAGTAACCGTCAGCAAGACCCTGCATCAAAGCAGAAGCACCAAGTCTGTTACCACCGTGGTCACTGAAGTTTGCCTCACCGATAGCATAAAGACCAGGAATAGTGGTCTGAAGGTTATAGTCAACCCAAATACCACCCATTGTGTAGTGGATAGCAGGGTAAATCATCATAGGCTCTTCATAAGGGTTAACAGCGGTAATCTTCTCATACATCTGGAATAGGTTACCATAACGTGCTGTAATAACATCCTTACCAAGTCTCTTGATAGCTGTAGAGAAATCAAGGAACACTGCAAGACCGGTACCATTTACGCCATAACCTGCGTCACATCTCTCTTTGGCAGCTCTTGAAGCCACATCACGAGGAACAAGGTTACCGAATGCAGGGTAACGGCGCTCCAAGTAGTAGTCTCTATCCTCTTCAGGAATCTGAGAAGCTTTTTTGGCTCCTGAACGTAGTGCCATCACGTCATCCATTTTCTTAGGAACCCAGATACGTCCGTCGTTTCTGAGAGACTCAGACATAAGGGTAAGCTTTGACTGCTGGTCACCGTGTACAGGGATACAGGTAGGGTGAATTTGTGCAAAACATGGGTTTGCAAAGTAAGCACCTTTCTTGTAACATTGCCATGCAGCAGAACCGTTTGAGTTCATAGCGTTGGTAGATAGGAAGAATACGTTACCATAACCGCCGGTAGCAATAACTACAGCGTGGGCACCGTGTCTCTCGATCTCACCTGTTTCAAGATTACGGGCGATAATACCTTTAGCTTCACCATCAATCATCACCAAGTCAAGCATTTCATGACGAGGGTAAGATTTTACAGAACCTTTTGCAATCTGACGGTTCAAAGATGCATAGGCACCAAGAAGAAGCTGCTGGCCGGTTTGTCCGCGGGCATAGAAAGTACGGCTTACCTGTGCACCACCGAATGATCTGTTGTCAAGCAATCCACCGTAATCACGTGCAAAAGGTACACCTTGAGCGACACATTGGTCAATGATAAGGTTACTTACCTCAGCAAGTCTGTATACGTTGGCCTCTCTACTACGGTAGTCACCACCTTTGATAGTGTCATAGAAAAGACGGTAAACAGAGTCATTGTCATTTTGATAGTTCTTAGCAGCATTGATACCACCTTGAGCTGCAATAGAGTGCGCACGACGAGGTGAATCGCTGATACAGAAGATTTTTACATTGTATCCCAACTCGCCAAGAGAAGCGGCTGCGGAAGCACCACCAAGTCCGGTACCGACAACGATGATTTCAAGCTTGCGCTTGTTAGCAGGGCTTACTACTTTGATAGCTGCCTTATGCTTAGTCCATTTCTCGGCTAGAGGACCTTCGGGAACTTTAGAAATTAACTTATCGTCCATAATATATCATTGAAATAAAAAACTTTGCAATTTTAGTCATTTTCTGAAGAAAAATCAAACTTTAGACCATGCTTTTATGTCACCTTTTACTTTTACCGGATGTTTTATCATATTATGCGCCAAAAAATACAATTTTACAGCCACATATTGCCACCTGCTGAAGTATTTGTCATAGAATTTTCTGAAAGAGCGCTGCACCTTTATCTCCCTCTCGAGAGAGTTCCATACCTTTTGGCTGCACCCCCCTCCGAGGTGGTAAACCGAGGTAGGAAGCATACTTATTCTGATTCCATGAGTCCAAAAATTGTAAAAAAGATCCAGATCCTCTCCATACATGAAATAGTCCTCACTCCAACGACCTACTTTATGGAAATTTTCTCGGGAAATTATTACCGATGCTCCCTTGCACCAATATCTCGCCTTGCGGCGTGCCACATTCCACCAGAAGATATCCTTCAGGACAGGAAGGACCATCTTGGCATTTTCTGCAGTGCCATCCCTATTGACCAGCGGAGTTACATAAACTGCATCAGGATCGGCAAGTACAAGTTTGTAATCCTCATTTGCTCCGGGCCTCAACTCTGTATCAGGATTCAGGAAATGCAGCACCTCACCATGAGAGTCATCTGCACCCATATTGCATGCTGAGGCAAACCCCATATTGCATCCAATCCGGTGGAAAACAAACCTGCTGTCATCACTGAAAAGGGTACTGCAGTGATCCATTGATCCATCTGTAGAGGCATTGTCCACCACTATCACCTCATAATCGAGCTCAAGCTCACTTCTGATGCTCAGTAGACAATTTTCAAGAAGTTCCCCTGCGTTATAATTGACTATAATTATGGACAATCTGGGCATAGGCTGCTATTTTCTTCGGATGTGCAATATTTTCATAATCTCCCCTTTCAGTTCAGAATACTCCTCAGGTTTATAAACCAACTCGTAACAAATAAGAATAAATGCAAACCCTGTTGCCACCTGCACCAGAAGGAGAGGGAGTGCCCCCAATGGAAACATTCCTACAAAATGGACCCCCAACGACATTGTTGCTGAAATGGTGATAAAAGGTAGGATATCACCTACTTGTCTAAAAATAGGATAATCTATCTCTCTGGAGACAAAAGCAGCATGGACAAGCCACGAAAGAAGAGTGCTGGCCACCAAACCCCAAAGGAGTGCCTGAATATCAAAAAATATACCTAGGGTAACCGGTATCACTGCAAGTGCAGTCTTTATAATTTCAAGAAGAAGGGTAACATTGGATTTGCCGTTTGCATTGAAAACATTTACACTGCCAAGAATCAAAGGGAGGAACATTCCTGATATCCCTAAAACCCTCAAATAATCTGCAGCAGGGAGCCACTTGGCACCTATAAGGACCTCTATCATTGCGTCAGCACATCCAACAAGCCCCATAACCAGTGTACTGGTGAGAAGGATTGTGAGCCTTACCACCTTGCGGTAGACCCTTAACTGCCTCTGCGCATCATCTCTGATGCTGCTCATCACCGGATATCCCACCCTTTGGACCACCTGTCCGATATTCGAAGTAACAAGGGTCTTGAACTTCTCTGCACGAGTGAAATAGCCTACGGCAATGGGATTATACATTTTGCCTATCACCAGCGAGTATATCTCACTCCATATCACACTTATCAACGAGCATGCAAGAAGTCTGCTCCCGAAACCGAACATTTCACGGAAACTGCTGAACGAAAATATGAGAGATGGTCTCCAGGTGGAAAACACCCACAATAGAAGTGATACCACAGCCTGCTTGGAAAGTTGCTGCACCACCAGGCTCCACACCCCGCACCCTGCCAATGCCATCCAAATACTCGCCACACCACTTACCAATGAGGCTGCAAGAGAAATTATTGCCTGCGTCCTGAAATCTATTTTGCGGATAAAATTTACTTTCTGCACTTGGGTGAATGAGATAATCACCACTGACAAAGCCAGTACCCTCAGCAGGATAACCAAACTCCCGTTCTCAAGAAATCTGGCAATGGCCGGTGCAGAACAATAAAGGATTGCATATATTATCAGACTGAGTACCAGATTGGTGTAGAAAACAGTGCTTAAATCACCCTCTGTCGCATCTTTCTTTCTGATAAGCGCACCACTGAAGCCGCTATCCATCAAAGAACCACCAAGAGAAATGAAAATAGCAATCATACCCACCAGACCGAATTCCTCCGGAGAGAGAAGTCGTGCCAATATGATGCTGACTACCGCTGTTATACCGGTGCCTACAAAATTGTCGACAAACCCCCAACCTAAACCTTTGGCGGTCTTCTCTTTCAGCGTACTCATAGGATAGACTTATAGATAGATATCATAGTATCTACATTACCGCTCCACTGATATTTGGAGATAACCCTCTCACGGCCTGCTACTCCCATTGTGATGATTTTTGAAGGGTCATCAATGAATGTCTGTATCGCCCTGGCTGCTGCTTTATAGTCATATTTAGGAACAATGATGCCTGTAACACCATTATCTACCACCTCAGTGAAACCGTCTGCATCTGAGGTCACTACAGGGCAACAGCATGACATAGCCTCTATGGCTGAGACACCGAAACTCTCTGAAAGTGACATATAGCAGGCTACAGAAAATCTGTCAAAAATCTTAGGCAATACATCATTACGGATATATCCGGTAAAAATTACTCTATCAGAAATGCCCAACTCATGAGCCAGATGTTGCATTTTTCTCTCATCAGGACCTTTACCTACAAGCTCAAGGTAGCAGTTGAGGTTTGGGTTATTGTCACAAACCTCCTTGAAGGCCCTCAGAAGATACTCTGTACCATATTTGTAAGAAATAGTCTTGACGCTGCCGATAACAAATTTGTCCTTGGGGGCAGGGACACTCCGCTGGAATAGAGAGGTGTCAACACCGAAAGGTGTAATCTCCATCTGTTTTCGGGTGTACTTCGAGGTCTCTCTGGCCATTACATGGCTAGTTGACAAAATCTTGTCTGCACGCCTCAAGGTATATTTGACAATAAATTTGTTTATACGGAACTGCTTAGGGAAAATATATACGTCACTACCCCAAACCGACACTATAAAGGGATGAAATCCAGAAAGTGCCCCTATCAGAGAGTAGCTTGTAACATAATGGGCATGAAGAATATCCGGTTTCACATCCTTAAGTACTTTCTTAAGATGCCTGACAGCCTGAAAGTGCCTTTTAAATGCACCCACCAGACCACTACCATCCCTCTTATAACTGAAAAGGTCAAAGAAATAACACTTGATCCCTCTCGAAGAGTAGAAATCATCAAGATAAGGTTTGATACTATATAACACGACTTCAACCCCTTTATCACTTAAAGAGGAGACCCACCTCTGCGTGTGGACACTCTGTGCATCTGATATTATAAGTACCTTCATAGCCGTATTAGTTTGCAATTTTACTCAAATTTTATCACTTAAACAATGATTTTACTATCTTTACACAAATTTAAAACCAAAAAATATGAATAACATTGGACGTATTGTCACCATTCTCCTCTCTCTATTAGTGGTAACTGTGTCACTTTCTGGACAGGAGATTGACAACAAGAAGAAAATAGATAAAATGCTTGAGATGGGATATTATAAAATAGACATTACCAAAATAAGACCTATGGCCCTACCAAGCAGAACCACTATGCGTGAATATGACATCACTGTAAAGGACCATATACTTACTACCGAACTCCCTTATATAGGCAAGTTTGACAGTGCACCTATGTCACCACAGGAGATAAGGGTGGAGATAGAGAACCAGAAAATTGATTACACTACCAAATACAACGAAAAGAAAAAAAGGCACGAAGTCAGGTTCCGGGCCAAAGATGACAACTCCCACGATTCGGTCGATTTCTTCCTGGAGATATTCGAAAATGGTACTTGTGTCATTAGGGTCAGCTTTATCGGAAGGGATCCCATTTCTTATGACGGCGAATTAAAATTTATAGAACAATAGAATGAAAAAATTTGCGATTATTTTAATTTTGGTACTTGGAAACATCTTTTCAGGTATGAGTGAAACCGGATTGAACATTGTTCCCACCCCAAACAAAATAGTGAAAGGAGAGGGAATTTTTACAGTATGCAGGGGACTCAATATCGTCTCTGCTGATCCAAAGGACTTCTCAGCCATATATCTTCAGGATAAGCTTGAAGCGGTACTCGATTTTCCTGTCACAGTAACAAGCGGTGAGGTAGCAGAAAGATTTATCAAATTTGTCAATGACCCCACTATCCCTTACGAGGGCTACAGACTGGAAGTAGGGGTGAAAGGTATAGTTATAGCATCGTCAGACAATGGTGGCAAATATTACGGAGTACAGACCCTTCTTCAGCTTTTCCCTGCAGAAATATATTCAGGTGCCAGCCTAAGGCTCAAGGAGTACCCCATAGAAGCATTGACAATAGAAGATGCTCCACGATTCTCCCATAGAGGATTTATGCTTGACGTATCGAGAACATTCTTCGATATAGAGTATCTCAGAAGTTATATTGACTGGATGTCTGCTCACAAACTGAACAGACTGCACCTTCACCTTACAGATGACAACGGATGGAGAATTGAGATCAAAAAATACCCTGAGCTTACAAACAAAGGTGCATGGAGAGGTAAGGATGAGCTAATCCCCCCTACATATTTGTCAGGCAACGAGCGTTATGGTGGCTACTATACTCAGAAAGATATGAAAGAGCTTATCAAATATGCCCAACAGAGGAATATTATGATAATCCCTGAATTTGACCTTCCAGGTCACGCCCTCTCATCTACCAAGGTGTTCGGAAATGTAACATGCGGTACCACCACTGACACTCCATCTGCTTGTGGTGAATTTGACAATGTATGGTGTGTAGGCAATGAGAACAATTACAAGATCCTTGAGAATATCATTAAGGAATTGGCCTCAATCTTCCCTTGTCCATATGTAAACATAGGTGGTGATGAGGTGGTTTTTGACTACTGGAGACAATGTCCGGACTGTCAGGCTCTGATGAAAAAAGAGGGTTATGAAAAAGTTGAAGAACTCCATGGTCACTTCGTGAGAAGGATGGAGAAAATTATAAACAAGTATGGAAAAGTGATGATGGGATGGGATGATATCCAGGATTTCGGAGGTCTTAACCCATCATCTACAGTGGTTGCCTGGAGAAGCCAGTCAAAAGGTGTTGAATCCATCAAGAAAGGCCAACCTACTGTTATGATGGCTGCCCAGTATCTGTATGTGGATATGCAGTATACCCCTGCTGAGAGGGGTCACAGTTGGGCTGCAATTATCCCTCTTGACAAGATCTACAACTACGAACCTTATCAGGATATGGATCTTACTCCAGAACAGGAGAAACTCCTTATCGGTGTTCAGGCAGGCCTTTGGACAGAACTTATGCAGTTCCCTCCTCGTTTCTCTGAATATCAGGTATTTCCCCGTCTGTGCGCACTCGCTGAAATAGGGTGGAGCACCAAAGAGAATAAAAATTATGATAATTTCTATTCAAGACTCATAAACAAACACTACGACAGACTTTACTCTATGGGTATAGCATTCAGGGTAGAACCACCAAAGGTGGTTTATGAAGACTCAGAACTTAAAATAACTCTTCCTTACCCTTCGGCTGTAGTAAGATACACTACAGACGGGACAGAGCCTACTGCCACTTCAAAAGTATATAATGGAACAATTATTACCAATACCCCTGAAGATTTCAGATTCAGCACCTTCTTCAGCAGAGATCTTCACAGTATAGCTGTAGCTGCAGAAAATGTGACACTTCACCACTACATCACCCCTAAGGTGAAAGTGGAAACAAATATTCCAATTTGGGAGAAAAACAAAATTGAAGACATCACCACATATGATTTCAATAAGAGAGTAAGGACCAAAGAGAGACTCCAGGCCGGTCAGACACTTACATACATCTTTGATGAGCCTGTGGAGTGCACCACTATCCATGTACCAACAGGATACACCAATATACCATTCTATGGTGTCAGCAACGGATATGTAGAGTACTCATTCGATGGTGTAAACTTCATCAAAGGTGAAGAGTTCTACAGATATCACGCATATATCAGAAACCCTGAAAAACCTGTAAAAGCAGTCCGTATCGTCATCACAGACCCTAACGACGGATACTCCTGCAACTTCCAGAATCTTAAGATTGAACGATAAAAAAAATGACCCTCGCGGGTCATTTTTTTATTTGGAACTTTTGAAGAAATCTTCGACTTTATCAAAGTATTTATCATAAAGTGCTTCCAGTTTATTTGGCTTCATATCCCTGTCAAAGTTTTCAAAGATATAATTTTCAACCTCTTTAAGCTTCTGTGAATAACCGGTACCTTCCTGATTGTAAAGGTAGTTGAAGCGGAAATATTTATTACCGTTTCCTCTCTTTACAGGGAAGACATTCTTTTTGAGTTCAAGAACCATATCACACATAAGTGCATTTTCTGAATTCTCGCTCTTCACCATAAATGAAGGGATGTTCTCACCGTTTGCCACAATCATAGGGACAGCTACACCGAGTGGTGGATAACCAAGGATAGTCCACATTACAGTCTTGGAAACATCTTCACCTGGTTTTACACCCTGGAACACCATTGAGGCTGATGAAGATCTTCTGGGGACGAAATCCTGGTCAATAAACCAACCAGAAGCCAGTTCCTGATCTTTTCTGAGGTCCACTTCAAGTAGTGAATGGTAGAATGATCTTGAGATATTCTCAAAAATCCATTGAGGATCCACTTTTCCACCCTCCTTAATAACATAGTTTTCTACATTGTAGGTAGTGTTGCAGTTACGGATATAACCCATACCTTCATCTTCTCTACCTGTATAAGAGAAGTTGGTGACGATAAAGTAACCGTTAGGTGCCACTTCTGGATCATTGACATCAAGTTTGTTCCATTTGTGGTTATTTACCTCATAATATGCAGCACCACCTTCAGAGTCAATTACTCCGAAATTACCCTCAACTCCCATAGGTCTGGTAAGTGTATCCAGAAAATATTCGAAATCTTTAAGGTTTTTACATACTCCAAGAGCCTTAAACATCAATTCACCCTCTCTATCCATCATTGATGAAGGTACATCGTCATCTTTAAGATTATATGATGCTGTGTTTATTATAGAGAAACCTGCATTATTGCTTCCTGACCAAGCCACACCACCTTCACTCGGACTGTCAACAAGTGCCAAGAAACCATATTTTGGACCCTGGAAATACTCAATCCTGTTATTGAGCTCACCAGTATCCCTATGTTTCAGAAGTAGAGGTCTTCCATCTTTGGTCACTTTGCCTGTGAAAATGGCAGATGTGCAGGAGATTGCCTCATTGAATGGTACCAATAGAAGAAATGATACCAGAAGTGTCAAAATTTTTTTCATATTCTTTAAAATAAAGTGTTGTTATCAGTATTGTATTTATTCAAACCCAAATGTTTGTATGCCAGTTCAGTAACTTCCCTTCCACGTGGAGTTCTTTGAATAAATCCCTCTTTTATAAGGAATGGCTCATATACCTCCTCCACAGTACCGGCATCCTCACCAATAGCAGTAGCTATGGTAGTTATACCCACCGGACCACCTTTGAACTTCTGAATTATTGCAGTAAGTATCTTATTGTCTATAAGTTCCAATCCCCTCTTATCAATATTCAGTGCCTCTAGTGCATATTTTGTAATAGGTAGGTCAATAACCCCATTTCCTTTTACCTGAGCAAAATCTCTCACCCTTCTAAGCAGTGAGTTTGCAATCCTCGGAGTGCCACGGCTTCTGCACGCAATCTCCTTAGCAGCATCAGTATCAATATCTATCCCTAAAATGGATGCACTTCTCTTAACTATATCTATTAAGGTAGAGGAGTCATAGTATTCAAGGTGTGACTGTATACCAAATCTTGCTCTTAGAGGCGATGTTAGAAGTCCACTTCTAGTAGTAGCTCCTACAAGTGTGATTGGATTCAGTGATATCTGTACAGAGCGTGCACCTGGACCTTTATCAATCATTATATCTATAGTATAATCCTACATTGCAGAATAAAGATATTCTTCGACCACAGGTGACAATCTGTGTATTTCATCTATAAATAGTACATCACCTGGCTCCAAACCTGTCAAAAGTCCAGCCAGATCACCAGGTTTGTCAAGAACCGGACCTGATGTGATTTTCATATTCACACCAAGTTCATTTGCCACTATATGGGCAAGTGTGGTCTTGCCAAGACCGGGAGGGCCATGAAGCAACACATGGTCAAGAGCCTCTCCTCTGAGTTTGGCAGCCTCCACAAACACTTTCAAGTTTTCCAGTATCTTCTCCTGTCCGGAAAACTCACCGAAACCTTGGGGGCGTATTTTCCCTTCAAAATCTCCATCCCTGGAACTGCTCTCAGAGTGAAAGTTGAACCTATCTTTAATC
>JAZRHK010000036.1:0-21478 GCA_045644725.1 Candidatus Coprenecus sp.
CTCAGAGAACCACATAAAGTGCGAACCCCAGCTCAGGAGGAGGGCCAGCACAGAGACACCCACAATCCACCATTTGTATCTGTCCTTTATAAGGGCCAAACCCAATGCAAAGAGGAATACAGAGAGTGCTCCGAGGTACATTGGACCTGCAGTAAATGGCTGAGGGCCCCAATACAGAGGCATCTGCTTGATGAGCTGGTTTGCCCCCTGATATTTGCCGTTGAGGACCTTATATGTATGGGAATCCCTCCCTAGTTCACCTTGCGAAGCTCCACCGTTAAAATTGGGAATAAGGAGATTGGGGGTCTCCTCTATACCATATGACCAAGCGGTGGCATAGTCTATCTTGAGGCCATCACCTGTCTGCACATCCTTGTCCTTTGTGAGCTCTGATCCTCCACGCATGGTATATTTGGCATACTCATAGGTAGGGATCAACCTGGTCGCATTGGTAGCAATACCCAAAAGTCCAGCTACCAGAACAATAAGCGAAGTGCGGAAGAATTTGGGGAAAGCCTTATTTTTAATTGCCCCGCAAAGCTCCGCAATGGCATAGCCAAGAACGATGAATGCGAGGTAGTATGTAATCTGAGGGTGATTGGTCTTGATCTGGAAACTTAGGGCAAAGCCGAAGAGGATAGCGCCCCAGAGTGCGTTGCGACGGTACGCATAGACGAAAGCACCAAGTACCCAAGGCATAAAGGCGATGGCAGCCATCTTGGCATTGTGCCCCACCTGGATTATCTGCATATTGTATGAGCAGAATGTTATCGCGATGGCACCTATAGCTGCAAGCCAAATATTGGCACCGAAGGCGAGGAACAGAAGTAGTCCCCCTATGAGGGAGATCACCATATAGCTTGCAGGGCGCTCACCCAGGAACAGGAAGTTGTACACAGGCTCTGTATAGTCGCCAGGGTGTTCTGCAGAGATGGAGGTGGCAGGCATACCACCAAACATAGAGTTTGTCCAGAGGGTCTTGTCGTCGGGATGGGCCTCGTTGTGCTCAATGATTTCGTGGGCCATACCCTCCCAAGAAGAGATGTCGGACTGGTTCACGATCTTCCCTTTGAGAAGCTCTGGATTATATGCGTATGATATGAGGATAAATCCAAAAAGGACAATCAGATAGGGGTATATTGCAGCAAGCTTTTTCATACAAAAAATGTTTGCTGCAAAAATACACTATTTTTTCAATACCTCCACCATCTGACCAGTGAGACTGCGGCGTGAATACTGTGATATGGAAGAGCGGTCCGCATCTGTTGCCCGGATGCCTGTCAGATAGCTGTTGTATAGTCCTTTCAAATAGTCCCTAAGGGCCACTTTTTCATCCCATTCGAATATCTCGCCGGAGTGGGTCTCGGTCAGGACTTTTGCCATCTCTCCATCCTTTGGACCAAAAGCCACAATAGGACGGCCGGCAGCGAGGTACTCAAAGAATTTGCCGGTAAGGATAGCTTTGGATTCAGGTTCATTTCGAAGGGGAAGAAGGAGTCCCCATCCGCTTTGCTGGTAACCAGGGATCTCAGAGTGGGGCCTGTAGCCCATATTCTCAAGATTGGGGGTAAGACCATGGGCATCAATCGCCTCCAGCACCTCTGCATCCACTTTCCCTATGAGGCGGAGCTTGAGATGGGTGCGGAATGTAGGGTCCTCTGTACACATCTGTGCGAGGGTCTCCCATAAGTTGACAGGATTCCCATCTGCGGAGAAGAGACCTGTGTGTGTAAGGGTAAATTTATCCTCTGGAGCAATCTGTCCCGATGTCTCAAAATCGGCTTCGTCGTAACCATTGCAAATGGTGTGGAGCTTCTCCTGGCCTTTGGCTTCGGCAGGATCGAGGAGCTTTGCAAAATCTGATGTCATCTGCCTGGTGACTGAGACCACAGCATCTGCCTCACGTACAACAGATCGTTCGAGGGTCTTGTGCCTCCTCTTCGCCAAAAAGGTCATTGGGAGGTGTTTGAAGTAAAATATCTCTGTCCACGGATCCCTGAAGTCCGCGACCCATCTGACACCTGTGCGGCGATGGAGTTCTCGGGCTATTAGGTGCATTGAATGTGGAGGGCCTGTGCTGACTATTGCATCGACAGGGTTCTCCTCCAGATACTTGGTGAGGTAAGAGACAGAGGGTCTTACCCAAGAGGCCCGTGGGTCGGGTATGAAGAGATTTGCCCTGATCCACAGGCTCACCTTCTGTACAAAACTCTTCTTTCCAGACTGGTTGATAGGGTTGACCACAGCGGAGCCACCCTTATTATCTCCACCTTTACCGAAAAGTTTCTTATATACCTGATATGGTTCTGAGATTGGTCTCCTTATTACCACTGCCTCTGCCGGGACCTCTTTCTCGAGAGAGGTGTCGGTGGCAGGGTTCTCCGGATTCGAAGGGGTATATGTTATCGGCTGCCAACCATATTTGGGGAGATACTTCGCAAACTTGAGCCAGCGCTGTACCCCAGACCCACCTGATGGTGGCCAATAGTATGTGATGATAAGAACCTTCTTCATCGAACCGTATTTATTTTACGCAAGATAGAGAATTTCTAAAACCGCCGCAAATTTTATAATGTTTTGACCCTACAATTCCCTAACCGGCCCGGCGGTCAGAAGATGGTCAATGGGTAAAAAATTACCCGAACCGGGATGAACCGATTCGGGTAATTTATAAGTTTGATTAAATTATCAGATCAATAGATTATATGCTGGAATTTTTAATAGTAAGTGTAGCATAACTACCATTAATAGAACTATTACCGGCATTCTCAATATAGCTCTTACCTTCTGCTGTTACATAGATAGGGATAGGTTTATTTGTAGCATCACTTCCTGTACCGCTAAACATATAATAAATACTAGGATTCGACATAAATGAAAAACTGCTTAAATCCAAGGAGGCAAGGCTGTTGCATCTATAGAACATATAAGACATATACTTTACATTCGCAGTGTTGAAACTGCTTAAATCCAAGGAGGCAAGGCTGCTGCAGGAATAGAACATATGCATCATATTCGTCACCTTCGCAGTGTTGAAATTATTAACATCCAAGGAGGCAAGGCTGTTGCATCTATAGAACATATAACTCATATCCGTCACATTCCCGGTGTTGAAATTACTAACATCCAAGGAGGCAAGGCTGCAGCAGCCATAGAACATAGAACTCATAGATGTCACATTCCCGGTGTTAAAATTACTAACATCCAAGGAGGCAAGGCTGTTGCAGTAAGCGAACATCTGTCCCATATTTGTCACATTCCCGGTGTTAAAATTACTAACATCCAAGGAGGCAAGGCTGTAGCATCTATAGAACATATAACTCATATCCGTCACATTCCCGGTGTTGAAATTATTAACATCCAAGGAGGCAAGGCTGTTGCATCTATAGAACATATAACTCATATCCGTCACATTCCCGGTGTTGAAATTACTAACATCCAAGGAGGCAAGGCTGCTGCAGCCAGAGAACATAGAACTCATATTCGTCACATTCCCGGTGTTGAAATTACTAACATCCAAGGAGGCAAGGCTGCTGCAGTCAGAGAACATAGAACTCATATTCGTCACTTTTGAAGTGTTGAAATTATCCCCAAAATCAATAGAGACGACTTGATTGAAGTAGTTATTATACCCACAAAACATAGAAGAACAATTACTATTCGCCATAAACTGGTCTGCTGAGGTGTGAATTTCTAGTGTTCTATTGTTCGATATAAGATAGATACTGCTCTCTACCAGGACATTTGATAAACTGGTAGTGGCACTATTGGTGATAAATTTGATCTTGGTGAGGCCACAGTCGGCTATAAATCTACTCACTCTATTGTTGAAAGTTGCTCCATCTGGCAGATTCGCTGAAGTAGGTGTCCTCCACTCTACATTGAGAATAGTCCTCTGACCTGCGACAAAGTTAAGGGCAGGAACATCAAGTACATATCTGTCTCCATTATCATCCACGATAGCGAGGCGAAGAGCCCCCGCTGTATAGTTCTCTGCGTGCGGTGCTATGTTGAATACTACGACAGGGCTGTTTACATCCTCAGTCCTGATATATCCCCCTGTCTCCTCTCCTGGGTCTCTCTCCCTCTGGCCGTAGGTAATCGTACCGTTTGGATTGTAAGTGGGAACTACATCCAGCAGAAAATTCTCTGTATCTGACATCAGTTCCGCATAGACGATATTTTTCTTGTATGCATCGCTAAGATTGTTTTTATCCACCCCCTCTTTCCATAATCTCACCTCAAGTGCTGCACTAAGATGAACCATATCAATATCCACCTCATCATTCATCACCTCTGATATCCTCTTATTGACTGCAAAACCTGCAAGGACAGGGGTCCATTTACCCGATTGGTGGCTGCTTTGTCTGATCCCTCGGTTTCCGCCCACTGTCTGGTCCAGAGTCACACCCTCTGCATACACAAAGTGAAATGTGGCGGGGTCATTGGTGCTATATGCGAATTCAGGTGTGCCGAATCTGTTATCCTCCACAAAGGTGAGGGTGTTGACACTCTTGCTTCCGGATACCTGATATCCATAGATTTTATCTGTCTCCTCCCAACTCCATTTCAGATCCTCATCAAATGATTTGGTCTGTGCTGTACCAAAAGCTATCTCCAAAGGTGCTGTATAACTTTCACTCGATTCATCAGGTAATGCTATCTCTGGGTTGAAATCTACCCTCTCCATACATCCCATAAACACAATGAGAGATGCAATAACTAAAAATATCTTCTTCATAATAATGTAGACTAAATTAAAGATGAACAAATAGAACTAATCCCAGTTTGTAGGTGAACTGTATCCACCGCCATCCCAGTTTTCGCCATCATTAGTACCGCCATCAGGCACATTAAATCCCGGGCTTGATGCAAAAGAAGATTCAAACTCTACAGATACAACATCTATAGATGGAGAAATGTAAATTTCCATAGCAAATTGATTTATATGTTTAATTGTTATTCAGTTGAACACAACAAATTTACAAACTTTATTTTATACAAGAAACTCCTGTGATTAATCACAGGAGTTTGTCTAATCGTATTCAGATATACGGGTAATCTGGAGCCTATTTCAAATATGCATTATAAATGGCGTTGGTAAGTGTTTTGAGGAAGTCTTTACCTTCAACTGGTGCGTAACCATTGGTCATCGCTACTATTCCCCAACCATCTTCCGGGCTCCACAGCATAATGCTTCTGAGACCATAAGCGCCTCCGGTGTGACCTACAGGATATGTCTCTGCAGTGTTGTATTTAGGATCATCTATAAAGTTGATGAACTCTTTAAGACATAGGGCATATTGGTCTTCCCAGTCCTGTTTTACCATCCATACAGGGGTCTGCATAGCTTTGGCACTCTCTTCAGAGATGATGCGTACACCATTGAGCTCACCATAGTTCATATGCATCATCATATATGTAGCAAGATCATGTGCTGAAATCTTCACACCACCTGTAGGTGAGAAAATAGGAGAAGAGTAACCGAATACATAGCCGGGCATATCTTCAGACCTGCTTCTGTATGCACCTTTTGACTCCTCAAATTTGCCATCTTCATATGAGTAGATAAGGGCAAATTTCGAGGCATCGAGAGAGTCGATGTTATGACCGCCATACAGGCCGAGTTTGTGGATCACATTTGTCCTTACATAGTCGTCGAAACGGACACCTGACACCTTCTCCAGGATAGTACCTGCAAGGTTAAGACCCATATTTGAGTAGTTGTAGCCCTCGCCTGGAGCATATTCGAAATATGACTCCACGCAGTCACCGTAAACAGCAGGGTTCAGGTGGTCAAGTGTGAAATAGTCATCTTTATCTTTGATACTTGCTGTGTGCGAAAGGACCATTTTGAGGGTGATAGGAACCTCTGGATGGTGCGGGTTTCTTATTTTGAAGCCGATAAGGTCGCTTACATCATCATCAAGGGAGATGATTCCCTGGTCTACAAGCTGAAGCAGAGATGTAGCTGTAAATGATTTTGAGATGGAAGCAATTCTCATCACATCACTGTTTGCAAGTGGAGCTTTGGTCTCAAGATTTTTATAACCGAACGACTCATTGTAAACAATCTTGCCATCTTTAACAATAGCTGCAGAGATACCTACAGCCTGGAACTCTTTAAGTACCTCACGGATAGCTTTGTCTGTTCTTTGTTCTGGAGTGGTGGCACAAGCCGATACCAACATCAAAGAGGCGGCAATCGCCAAGAAAAATTTAGAAATGCGCATAATATCAGGTTTTATATTGTATTACATATTCATCGCCTTCACGGGATCCATCTTGGCAGCAGACCAGGCGGGCAACGCCCCCGACAAAACCCCTGTCACAAACGCTATCCCCATCCCACCGGCCACATTGTATATGGTAAGCTCAAATGGCACCTGTGAATCACTCCCCAAAATTAGGGATATAATCACAACTATCAAAATCCCGAGCACCCCTCCAATGAGAGAAAGTACCCCCGCTTCCGACAAAAATTGCGTCATTATTATATATCCTGGTGCTCCAAGTGCTTTTTGTATCCCTATTTGCGGCATTCTTTCCCTTACAGAGACAAACATTATATTGGCTATTCCAAAGGCCCCTATCAAAAGTGCAAAACCTCCGATTATCCACCCTACAAGGTTGATAGTTTGGAATACATCGTCTACGGCCCCGGCCAGATAGCTCATCCTGTTAATGGAAAAATCATCCCTCTCTGCAGGCTCCAATCCCCTGTTGCTTCTCATCAGGAACCTCAGCTCACCTATCACCTCTTCTGTAGCCATACCCTCTTTGGGAACTAGCGCAATGGCTCCTCCGTTACCTGCTCCGACCATCATCTCTCCAAAACCCAAAGGGACAAATACCGAGTTGTCAATATCAAAAATGGTGGCTATGCTCTCCCCCTGAGGAGGTGCCACACCAATGACATACAGGGCAAAGCCCCCCATCCTTACCATTTTCCCCACAGGACTGCTCCCACCGAAAAGGGTCTGCGCCATATCTGTGCCCAAAAAGCAGAGTCCTTGTCTTCCGTCTGCCTCCTCCGGGAGAAACCACCTCCCTTCATCCACTCCTATTGCAAATATCTTCTCGAAATCTGGGGCAACCGGAACTACATTTCCATCAGGGAAAGTGCTTCGGGAGTGACTCACATCTGCTGTAAAGGTAGAGAAATATGTTATCGCTCCGCAATACTCCGAGTGGGCCTTCACAAACTCGTAGTCAGCCACCACTACGGGGGGACGCTTAAGCAGCTCCCACCATACAGAATTGTCCCCCTCCTCCACATCCCAGGGCTCCCGCTGAATGGTAATTGTATTACCGCCCAAAGATTCCAACCCCTTGCGGATATTCCTCTTCAAGCCACCTGTCACGGCCAAAACCAAAACAATAGTGAAAACCCCTATTGTGATCCCCAATAAGGAAAGTAGAGTTCTGAACTTATTGTCCTTAAGCGATGATATTGCGAATTGAACACTCTCCCACACCAGTCCCAGCACCACTCGTGCCCTTTTCACACTTTTCATCATAAGCCTATCTTCTTTTTGAGTTCCCTTAACATATCAAAAGCATCGAGAGGGGACATGCTGTTGAGGTCCATCTCCCTGAGTGTATCCCTCACATCCACCAGAATAGGGTCATCCAGCTGGAATATCGAGAGCTGCACCGGCTCATCCACATCGGCCACCTTAGGTTTGGCTGCAGCACCACCTTCTTCAAGCTTCTTGAGCAGTTTCTGGGCCGATGTCACCACCTCTTTGGGCATACCGGCAAGTCTTGCCACGTGGATACCGAAGCTGTGTGCCACACCTCCAGGTGTCAGTTTCCTCAAGAAGAGTACCTTGCCATCTGCCTCTTTTACAGAAATATGATAATTTCTGACCCTGTCAAATTTCTCCTCCAGCTCATTGAGTTCGTGGTAGTGGGTAGCGAAAAGAGTTTTTGCTCCACCACCTCTCTGATGTATATACTCCACTATTGCCCAGGCGATGGACATTCCGTCAAATGTGCTGGTTCCGCGCCCAATCTCATCCAGAAGGACAAGTGAACGGGGTGAAAGGTTATGGAGGATGGTGGCGGTCTCAAGCATCTCCACCATGAAGGTAGACTCACCACGTGAGATATTGTCAGAGGCACCTACGCGAGTAAATATCTTGTCTACAAAGCCGATAGCAGCTGCCGAAGCAGGGACAAATGAGCCTATCTGGGCCATCAGCACTATCAGGGCAGTCTGCCTCAACAGGGCAGATTTACCAGCCATATTGGGGCCAGTGAGGATTATTATCTGCTGTTTCGATTTGTCAAGGTAGAGGTCGTTGGCCACATATTGCTCACCCTCCGCCATAAGGCGTTCTATCACAGGGTGGCGCCCCTGGGTGATGGAGATTACATCCGAATCATCCATCTGAGGTTTGCAATAATTGTAGTCCAGTGCCAAAGATGCAAACGAGGCCAGGCAATCAATCTTGGCCACAGCAGCACTGTCACGCTGGATAAGTGGGATGTTGCGCTGGATTTCCGCTACAAGCTCGGCAAATATATTGCTCTCTAATACATATATCTTCTCCTCTGCTCCGAGAATCTTCTCCTCATACTCTTTCAGTTCAGGTGTTATATACCTCTCTGCTGACACAAGGGTCTGCTTGCGGATCCAGTCTGCCGGGACTTTGTCCTTATGGGTATTGCGCACCTCAAGATAGTAGCCGAAAACATTGTTGTAGCTTATCTTCAGTGATGAGATACCTGTTCTCTCCTGCTCTCTCTCCTGAATACCGGCAAGAATCGCCTTGCTGTTCTGGGCAATGTCCCTGAGCTGATCAAGTTCCTCACTCACCCCACGGGCAATAACTTCGCCCTTTCCTATCTGCGCTGCAGGAGACTCTGCCAGCTTGGTGATGAGGGTTTTGAGGATATCGCTACAATCCTCCAGCCTGTCCCTGAGGGCAATGCTCTCCACCTTTGTAAGCTTCGAGAGCTCAAATTTCAACGGGAGAATTTGCCCCAATCCCCTACGGAGTTGCGCCACCTCCCTGGGTGATATTCTACCGCCTGCAGCACGGGAGATAATCCTCTCCATGTCACCCATCTCGGAAATCTTCTCCCTCACAGCATCCATAACCTCTGTGTGAAGGGTGAAATCCTCTACCACTTCGTGGCGTCCCTTTATCTCCTCCAGATGCTTTGACGGCATAGATACCCATTGGCGGAGCAATCGTCCACCCATAGGGGATGCACATCTGTCTATCGTCCCGAGAAGGGATACCCCATCCGGGGTTGACGGGTATATCAGTTCCAGATTGCGTACGGTAAATCTGTCAAGCCATACAAAATCGTCGCTGTCAATTCGTGATATCGAGCACAAATGGCTCAGGCCACGTGTAGGGAAATACTCGCAATGGGCCTGCTGGTTGTTTTCCAGATAATAGAGGATGGCACCTGCCGCAGTCAGGCTGAGGTTCATCCCTTCCACTCCAAATCCCTTGAGAGAATCGAGGGCAAAATGCTTTTTGAGCTTTTCGTATGATGTCTCGTAAACAAATGCCCACTCATCAAGTGTAGAGATATAGGCATCAGTATGGAATCTGTCACGGAACCCTTTTGCAAAACCCTTCTCCACCAGAATCTCTTTAGGGCCCATATTTGCGAGAAGCAGCTCAATATAGTTCATGCTCCCCTCCGCTACTCGGAATGTACCTGTGGAGATGTCGAGAAATGCCACACCACCTTTATCCTTCTCAAAGCATACAGAGGCCAGGAAGTTATTCTCCTTCTGGGGGAGCAACTGTTCGTTATATACCACACCGGGAGTCACCAGTTCGGTAACACCGCGGCGGACAATTTTCTTGGTAAGTTTGGGATCTTCCAATTGGTCGCATACAGCTACCTTATAGCCAGCACGGACGAGTTTTGGGAGATATGTGTCCAGTGAATGGTGAGGAAAACCTGCGAGCTCCACGTGTTGGGCGGAGCCGTTTGCCCTCTTGGTTAGGACAATACCAAGCACCTTGCTCGCCACCACTGCATCATCGCCGAATGTCTCATAGAAGTCACCTACCCTGAAGAGGAGGATCGCCTCCGGATGCTGAGCCTTCACGGCGAAAAACTGCTTCATGAGCGGTGTCTCAACTATTTTCTTCTCTCCCATAGTGACAAAATTAAGAAATTTTCTTCAGGGCCAAAGTCAATTCTACAAATTGCTCAACCGAGAGCTGCTCCGGACGCATATCAAGTAGGTTCACCTGTGTGCCGTCCGGCATGACCGACAATATCTCAGCGGGAATGTGGTACTCTTTGGCAAGAGGTTTGACCGAATTGCGGATAGTCTTGCGACGCTGGTTGAATGATGTCTTCACTATCGATTTGAAGAGGGCTGCATCGCATCCGAGGTCGGTACGGGTATTGCGTTTGAGCCTTATCACAGCAGATTTCACCTTTGGAGGGGGGTTGAATACATGCTCGCTCACGGTGAAAAGATACTCTATATCGTACCACGCCTGAAGCAGTACAGAGAGGATTCCGTAAGCTTTTTTCCCTGGAGGGGAGGCAAGACGTTCAGCCACCTCCTTCTGCACCATACCCACCACCTGAGGGATCTGCTCCTTATAGTCGAGGACCTTGAAGAAAATCTGCGAAGAAATATTGTACGGGAAGTTTCCTATGACACAGAACTGGTCAGGGAAGAAGTTCTCCAGCTGGAGCTTCAGAAAATCGGCCTCCATCAGCTTCCCGTTCACTTGGGGGAAGTGTTCAAGCAGATAATCTATCGATTCCGAATCGACCTCTACCATCCTCAGATCCACATCCTCACGCTCCAGAAGGTACTGGGTCAGAACACCCATACCAGGACCCACCTCCAGTGTAGGCATCACTGTCCCTTCATCCACCAAAAGTGCCTGTGCTATCGCCCTGGCTATCGACAAATCGGTCAAAAAGTGCTGGCCCAAGGCCTTCTTCGCTCTAACTTCCATAGTTCTTCAGTTTTCTTTGGGCAAAGATAATAAAAGATTGAATTTTATAATGTCTGCACGTCTATAAGAAGTGACGCAGAGAATTTAAGCGATTTGGCTGCGTCAGGATAGAAAATCGGTGAATTATGACCAATCTTGACAAGTGACGCATCAGATGTGTACCATTTTCACTGCGTCGCACGGGGCTATACCATTCCCGCCTCCGGCAAGTCGACAAGAATTATACTATATTTCTGATTTTATTGCTATTTTTGTCGGTTGAATTACAGAGAAATCAAAATCTAACAATATATGTACAGAACTCATAATTGCGGGGAGCTCCGCATCTCAAATGCCGGCCAGACAGTAACTTTGGCCGGATGGGTACAAAAATCGAGAAAACTTGGCGGTATGACCTTCGTGGATCTTCGTGACCGCTACGGCATCACACAGCTTGTAGTGGATGCTTCAGCTGCTGCAGAGGTAGTGGAGACAGCATCTTCTCTTGGCCGTGAATGGGTAATCCAGGTGACCGGTACAGTGATCGAGCGCCAGAGCAAGAACGCCAAAATGGCAACCGGCGATATCGAAATCTCCCTTTCAGAGATCAAGGTCCTCAACAAAGCCAACACCCCACCTTTCACCATCGAGGATGAGAGTGACGGAGGTGAAGAGCTTCGTGCCAAATACCGTTATCTCGACCTTCGCCGTAACCCTCTCCAGAAGGCTATCAAACTTCGTCACCAACTCGCCCACGAGGTACGCAATTACCTGGATGGTGAAGGATTCCTTGAGATCGAGACCCCATATCTTATCAAATCTACCCCTGAGGGTGCACGTGACTTCGTGGTCCCTTCACGTATGAACCCGGGTCAGTTCTATGCACTTCCTCAGTCACCACAGACCTTCAAACAGCTCCTTATGGTAGCCGGTTACGACCGCTATTTCCAGATCGTACGCTGTTTCCGCGATGAGGACCTCCGTGCTGACCGTCAGCCTGAGTACACCCAGATTGACTGCGAGATGTCATTCGTAGAGCAGGAGGATGTACTCAACACATTCGAGGGTATGATGAGAAGACTATTCAAGAATATCCTCAACGTGGAGATCCCTAACCCTATTCCACGTATGAGCTGGTACGACGCCATGGACTTCTATGGCAGCGACAAACCAGATATCCGTTTCGGAATGAAGATTCACGAGATTACAGACTTGGTTCAGGGCCACGGCTTCTCTGTTTTTGACAGTGTTGAGTATGTAGGTGCCATCAATGTGGAGGGTACTGCAGCCTACACCCGCAAACAGATCGACGAGCTTACCGAGTGGGTAAAAAGACCTCAAGTGGGTGCCAAAGGCCTTGTATACATCAAGATCAATGAAGATGGCTCAATCAAATCATCTGTAGACAAATTCTACACCCCAGAGCAGCTTCAGACCGTAGCAGACAGACTAGGTGCACAGAAAGGTGATATGCTTTTGGTACTCTGCGGTGCCAAGAGAAAAACCCAGAATATGCTTGGTGTACTCCGTATCGAGATGGGTAACAGACTCGGCCTTCGCGATCCATTCAACTTCGCACCTCTATGGGTAGTCGATTTCCCTCTTGTAGAGTGGGACGACGAGACCCAACGCTTCTACGCAATGCACCACCCATTCACCGCACCAAAACCAGAGCACCTGGATCTGTTCTACAGTGACAAGAAAGAGGATCTTGAGAAAGTTTGCGCAAACGCATACGACTTCGTTCTCAATGGTACTGAGCTTGGTGGTGGTTCTATCCGTATCCACGAGGCAGCCATGCAGGAGAGAATGTTCGAGGTACTTGGCATCTCTAAAGAGGACGCAGAGTACAAATTCGGCTTCATCATCAACGCATTCAAATTCGGTGCACCTCCTCACGGCGGACTGGCATTCGGTTTCGACCGCGTGTGCTCGCTGTTCGGCGGTCAGGAGACCATCCGCGACTATATCGCATTCCCTAAGAACAATCAGGGACGCGATGTGATGATCGACTCACCTTCTTATATCGACCAGGTACAGATGGATGAGCTTTTCCTTGAGAGCAAAGCAGAGAAACACGAATAACAATTGACAATTATGTTGGAACAACAGATACAGAATGACCTTAAAGCCGCTATGCTTGCAAAAGACAAAGTGGCTTTGGCATCTATCCGCGGTATCAAAGCTGCCATCCTCCTCGCAAAAACTGCAGAGGGTGGCCAGAAAGATACCATTGAGGATGGAGAACTTGTAAAAATAATCCAGAAACTGGTAAAGCAGCGCAAGGAGTCTGCCGCAATTTACACTGAGCAGAACCGTCCTGAGCTTGCAGAGAATGAGCTTGCAGAGGCGGCAGTAATGGAAAAATACCTCCCCAAAGCTCTTAGCGAAGAGGAGGTAGAAGCTATTGTGAAACAGATCATCGCCGACACAGGGGCTTCATCTATGGCCGATATGGGCAAGGTGATGGGCACAGCCACCAAACAGCTGGCAGGTCAGGCCGATGGTCGCGTTATCTCTGGTATAGTGAAGAAGCTTTTGAGCTAAAGCCTACAAGCATCCTGTAGAACCTCTCGAAATTTTCATCACAGAAATTTTCATAGGTGTCTCTCGGAGTGTGGTAGTAGTCATGATAGTCCCCGTCTACAGACATGTAGAACACGGGGACATTTTTTTGTGCAAATGCATAGTGGTCACTGTCATCATTCAAGCCTTCAGGATTGATGGCCTCAAATGGCTCGGGAAGTTCCCTGTTTACCTGCTGGAAAAGCTCCATAACATCTTTCCCCTCCTCTGACATCTGATATGTAAGATGATCGGCATTGTCCGCTATCATATCAATCTCCACATACGCAAATATATTCTCAAGAGGAAGTCTCGGATTTTCAGCATAATAGAACGCACCCAGAAGGTTCTCCTCCTCCCCGTCGGTAAATAGCAGCATCACAGAGTAATCCGGTCTGTTCTCCTGGAAATGGCGTGCCATAAGGAGCATCATCGCAACACCTGAAGCATCATCATTGGCCCCGTTGAAAACATTTTCAGCCCCCATTACACCCAAATGGTCGTAGTGGGAAGAGAGCATAAGACATTTCTCGGGGTTTTTGGTCCCGGAGATATATGCTACAATATTGTGAGCATCGTGAACAGGGATCACCTCACTCTCAATATTGACAGATATCTTCCTGGCATCTGAAGGGAAAGTATTGTTTGTGAGGAGAACAGGCATATTGGTAGTATAATAGCTCCTCGCCTTGAAGTAAGGGAAAAGGGATTCCGATCCCCCTTTGAGGATAACACCACCCACATTCTCAAGTGGCATAAGGTATGGCATATATCTCTCCTGAGGATGGAAATCAAGGTTTGCCTGATAGTAATCCCAGTCAAGAACCACAAATGAGTTCCTGAATTTCCCGCTGTCAAGATATTTCACAAGACCCTTTGTGGTGAGGTATTTATTGTCGATATAGACCAAATCATACTCCCCTTTGGCCCCATTTGAGAACTCTTTTACCACATAATCAACAGTAGCGTCAAGGGTATCTCCATCCACAGCCACCTCCATTGCCCCTCTGAATACATTCATAGGGTATGAGAAGTGCTGGAGGTATGCGAGCTCCTCTGCAGAGCCGTCTGACCATCTGCCGGCCCCACAAGGGGATATCAGACTTTTGTTTGCTGGCTGAACAGCCACCTCTTCATGGCTTTTGGCAGGTGCAGGAGCCACTCCAAGTGCTTTAAGCTCACCAATAATATATTTGGCGGCCTTAACATCGCCGTCCATATAGTTGCTCCTGCCGTAATATTGGTCCGACGAGAGTTCCTTGACTATCTGATGGTAGTACTCCTTGTCAGAAAGTCTTTTTTTCTCTGCACACCCAGCCATCAGGAGAGGGAGCACCAAAATAATGATGAGCTTTTTCATAATACAGATGCTATTTGATGATACTTGCCACAGCTATTGCAATTATTACAATAGGTGCCACATATTTTACTATAAAGTAGACAGCCTCCAGAAACCATTTTTTGATTTTGAGGGTGCCACCATTTGACATCTCGTCCATAAAGTCCACTTTCTTGAGCTTCCAGCCCACAAAAATCACCAGAAGCAACCCTCCACCTGTCATAAATATATTGGCAGACATAAAATCGAAAAGATCGAAGAAGTTGAGACCGAAGATTTTGAAATCTGCCAGCACACCCTGTGAAAGGGAGCTGAGGGTACCAAGTCCCATAAGGACAACGATGCAGATAAGGACAGATTTGGTTCTGCTCATATTGAACTCCTCCTTCAGGTATGCTACCGGAACCTCAAGAAGCGAGATGGATGAGGTGATAGCTGCGATGAAAAGGATCACGAAAAACGCTATCGCAATGACAGATCCACCCGGCATCTGTGCAAAGATATGGGGAAGGGTTATGAATACAAGGCCAGGTCCCTCTGATGGGGAGATTCCGTATGCAAAAACGGCAGGCATAATTGCAAGCCCCGCAATCAATGCGAAGAGGGTGTCAAACAATCCTGTCAATGAGGATGTAAGGGCAATATTCTCCTTTTTGCTTACATACGAAGCATAGGTCATAATGGTGCCGCAGCCTATACTCAAAGAGAAGAAAGCCTGACCCAATGCATTCAGGCAGGTCTGCGCTGTTACCTTGGAAAAATCCGGTTTGAGCAGGAACTCCACACCTTTCTGGCTTCCGGGAAGCATAAGGGAGTTTACTGCTATAGCCACAACAAGGAAAAAGAGGAGAGGCATCACCATTTTGGAAAACTTCTCGATGCCACCCTTTATCCCTTTAATCACCACAAAGCAGGTAAAGCAAAGGAAAAGTGCCAGATATATGAGCGGCTCCCACACACTCGACACCGAGTCGGTGAACATAGTGGTCAGCTGACTCTGGTCTGCTGTGGTAAATTTGAAAGTTATTGCCTTGAACAGATAATCGATGGTCCATCCGCCCACAACAGAGTAGAAAGCGAGGACACAAGTGGCACTAATTACTGCCAATAGCCCCACCCAGTCCCATCTGGTACCGGGAGCGAGCTGCTTATATGCCCCGAATGTATTGGATTGGGTCCTTCGCCCCATCAGAAACTCCGAAAATACGATTGGGGTACAAAGTACAAATACGAAAAACAAATATATGATGATAAATGCCGCACCACCATTGGTCCCCACGAGGTAAGGGAATCTCCATAGATTTCCAAGCCCCACTGCAGATCCGATAAGGGCTACCAAAACCGCAAATCTGCCACTAAAACTGTCTCTTTTTGCCATATTTATTGTTTGATATACTCTACAAAAGAAAATTTGAGCCCCGATTTTTCATCGGTCAGCTGCTCACTGCGCGAAGCCTCACGCCATATATTCCTATCTATCGCAGGGAAGAAAACCTCCGCATCATCGATCACTGTCTCCACTTCAGTGATATAAAGCTTGTCTGCCAATGGAAGGGCAGCTGCATATATCATCCCGCCCCCCATAATGAAAACCTCCTCATCCATGGCACAGGCAGACTCTATCGCCTGGGGCAATGAATTGAAATACTCCACACCATCTCTCAGACCCTCTGGCTGCCTCTTGCTTACCACGATATTTCTCCTCTTGGGAAGAGGTCTGGATCCTATGGATGCAAAAGTATTGGTCCCCATTATCACTGCGTGTCCGGAGGTTACCCTCTTGAAATATTTCAGGTCCTCAGAGATGTGCCAGGGCATATCGTTCCCCTTACCGATAGCATTATTGGATGCTATTGCCACTATAATAGACAACATACTATACTGCAATAGGGGCTTTAATAAGTGGATGAGGATCATAGCCTTCAAGGGTAAAATCCTCATAATCGAAGTCAAACACACTCTTCACATCAGGATTGAGCCTCATGACAGGGAGCTCACGGGGCTCGCGTGCCAATTGGGTGGCTACCTGCTCAAAGTGATTGGTATAGATATGGGCATCGCCCAATGTATGTACAAAATCTCCAAGCCCGTAACCGCACTCCTGGGCAATCATCATCGTAAGAAGGGCATAAGATGCAATATTGAACGGAACCCCCAGGAACACATCAGCACTCCTCTGATAAAGCTGGCAGGAGAGCTTCCCATCTGCCACATAGAACTGGAAGAGGGCGTGACAAGGGGGAAGGGCCATTTTTGAGACCTCGGAAACATTCCACGCTGAGACGATATGACGGCGTGAATCAGGGTTGTTCTTCAAAGAATTGATAACCTCAGAGAGCTGGTCCACCGATTTGCCGTCCGCACCTGCCCAAGAGCGCCACTGGTGCCCATACACAGGGCCCAGATCACCATTCTCATCTGCCCATTCATCCCAGATGGTCACTTTGTGGTCGTGAAGGTATTTGATGTTGGTGTCACCCTTTATAAACCATAAAAGTTCATAAATGATAGATTTGAGGTGCACCTTCTTGGTAGTCAGAAGTGGAAATCCTTTCGAGAGGTCAAATCTCATCTGATATCCGAAGATGGACTTGGTACCGACACCTGTCCTGTCGTGTTTCAGAGTGCCTTCCTGGGTGATTTTATTGAGTAGATCGAGATATTGTTTCATAATTTGCTCTTTTGAGAATCCAAAGATAACTATTTTTTATGTAGGATAATAGGGAGATGATCACTCACTCCCCCCAAATATTTTGGACCGCTGTATGTTCTGTATGGCTTCTTCGAGAGGTATTGGCGATCCCTCTCCAACAGGAAATCTGGAGCAAATATCTCCATAGTATACCCAGATAAAGACTCTGATACCACGAAATGGTCTATAAGCTCCCACTCACCTTTATATTTCAGGGTCCCTTTGCCATTTATATGCAGATTCTCCGACAGGATATGAAGAGGCTCTCTGGCTAAAAGGAAGACATTAAGGGGCTCTGAGCCATATGTGTCATTCAGATCCCCCATGATTATTATATTGGCACCGGGAACTGTGCGGGCTATTGAGTCTGCCACTTTCACCACCTTAAGTGCTGATGCCTCCCTGTTAGGGGATGAACGCTTCTCCCCACCCAACTTGGAAGACCAATGGTTTACAAAAATATGAAGGGTATCTCCTGAGCCCCTCTCCAGACCCTTCACATATAGTATATGGCGCAAAGGTTTGTCATAATATACCCTCTCTACCTCTATGTTTTTAACCTCTATAGGGGAAAAATGGGTATCTCTGTAGAGGAGGGCACACTCTATTCCCCTGGGGTCGTATGAGTCCCTATGGATGTACTGGTAGCCGAGTTTTGACAATGGTGTATCTGACACCAGCTCTTTAAGGACATAGCTGTTCTCGACCTCTACCATACCCACCAGAGATGGATAATCACCATAAGTGTCCTTTACAGAGAGGATGGTTTTAGCGATGCAGTTTCTTTTGGCATTGAATCTCTTTCTGCCCCAGAATTTATTACCCATAGGGGTAAACTCGTCATCGGCTGTATCGGGATTATCATATGTGTCAAAATAGTTCTCCACATTCCAGCACATGACAGGAGCTTTCCTCCCCTGAGCAAAAGAGCCTGTAGGGAGAAGAATGAAGAACAATATGGCAAAAGTGCTATAGAAGCTCCTTCCACATGTGGTAAGCAGATGGGAGAAGATGGATACCATCACAAGTGTGTTTACTGCTCAAATCGTTGTTCTCATCAGAAAGAATAGGTGCCACCTCAACAAATGAGTAGACATATTTCTGCGCATTGGCTTTCAGTTGTGAGTTCAGGTAAGCCACTTTTTCATTTACACCTGGATAGAAGCTTGTCATGGGATTTAGGGGGAGGGTAGATGATATTGTAAGATCTACCTCTGGCATACGCTCTCTGATAGCCTCCAATAGCTGCACATATCTGTTCCATACCTCCTCTTTAGCCACATTCTTGTCCTCAAGCATATCGTTCACTCCGGCAAGCAGGCATATTCTGGCAGGATTCTCATCCACCACCTCATCCAGACGGTCCAGAATTCCGAGGACAGTATCACCACTGATTCCTCTGTTTATGATTTGCGTAGCATCCATCTCCAGAAGTTCGTTCCACCAACAGTTATTGGTTATGCTGTTTCCAAGCATTACCACTTTGCCATCTGTGTTTGGGATGGAACGGAAGATGGAAAGTCTTGCAATATAGTGCGCAGAACGGCCTGCATATCTCTGCTGGTATGCCTGGGCATATCTTCTCGCAGGATCCGCACTTCTGTCAGAATGGACGATAATGGGGTCGTTGGTGATGGTGTTTCTGGCTTCAAGTCCGATATATGGGGCAACAGCCCTTGCAATTATCTCATATCCGGCTCCGTTTATCCTGTTGTCGCCAAAACAGTAACTCTCAGAAATATATCCGCTTCCGTCACACAGCAGAGCATTGATATCTATATACTTCTGCGGGAACTCATTACGGATAAAATCGTTGATCACTTTTGCACTGTCTGCAAGCGATCCCTCCACTTTCCTGGAGCCAAGATCGGGAACGATGGAGAGGAAATAGACCTCAGTCTGCACTGATGACAATTTCGCCTGCTTGATTATCTTCACTATTCTATCCTTTGTCTGCTCCACACTGCACCCTTTCTTGAGGTCGTACAGACCTGTAGATATAATCAGTTTGGAAGGATGTGCTTCTGCAATATCCTTTATCCTGAACAGTGTACACTCTGTCCCCTCAAGTGCAATACCCCTGTTTTTTACATTATTTGCATTGTAGAAGGCATCCCACATACCTCTGTCGGCCACATCGTCACCAACAAACACGATGTCCCCCTTGTTTATGGGGAATGTCGAGTAAAGTTCGTGCTTCTCCTGAAAATAAGTAATCTGACCATGTAGGGAAGGGTACTCTTTAGCCTCTTGCTGACTGTTTGCACATGAGACAGCCAAAAGTCCGAAAAGAGAGACAATAGCCCCAAGCATAATGTTTTTCATATAATTATAAAATTACAGGTTATACATTGAAGAGGAAGTGCATCACATCTCCATCTTGAACAACATACTCTTTACCTTCGATTCCTAGTTTGCCGGCAGCACGGCAGGCAGCCTCAGAGCCATACTCCACATAATCGTTGTATTTGATAACCTCTGCGCGGATAAAGCCTTTCTCAAAATCTGTATGGATGACACTTGCTGCGCGTGGAGCCTTGTCCCCCTTATTGATAGTCCAGGCCCTTACCTCCTGTACTCCAGCTGTAAAGTATGTCTGGAGGTTCAACAGGGCGTAAGCTGACTGGATAAGTCTCTCCACACCGGAAGCTTTGAGACCGATCTCCTCAAGGAACATCTGTCTCTCCTCATAGCTGTCAAGTTCGGCAATCTCTGATTCTATCTTGGCTGCAATGATCAGAACCTCCGCACCCTCATCAGCTATAGCTGCTTTAAGTCTCTCCACATGCTCATTGCCTGTGGCAGCTGATGCCTCATCCACATTGCAGACATACATCACAGGTTTGTTTGTCAAAAGGAATAGCCCTTTAGCCAGTTTCTCATCCTCCGCATTGTCAAATTTTACAGTACGGGCAGATTTGCCCTCAAGAAGGGCCTCTTTGAACTGGAGAAGGATATTATAAAGCCTCTTGGCCTCTTTGTCACCACCGGAAAGTGCCTGTTTGGATACTTTCTGCATCCTGCTCTCCACAGTCTCAAGGTCTTTTATCTGAAGTTCTGTATCAATAATCTCCTTATCCCTTACAGGGTCAACACTACCATCCACGTGCACTACATTCGGGTCATCAAAACACCTTACCACGTGAAGGATAGCATCAGTCTCACGGATATTGGCAAGGAACTGGTTGCCAAGACCTTCTCCCCTGCTTGCACCTTTGACAAGACCGGCAATATCCACTATCTCCACTGTAGCGGGAACCACTCTGTTGGGTTTTACCAGTTTCTCCAGCACGTGAAGTCTCCCGTCCGGTACAATAGTGGAACCCACATTGGGTTCAATAGTACAGAATGGGAAGTTTGCTGACTGTGCTTTACCTGAACTTATACAATTAAAAAGGGTCGATTTGCCGACATTGGGCAACCCTACAATTCCACAACGTAATGCCATATTTATATTATTTTATACTAAAAAACCATCCCACTCGAGGATGGTTTTTTACATTTTTTTAAATTGATTTCTAGAAGAAACGTGCTCTATGATCCTCTACTTTACCATCTGCAGCGAACACATATGGCAACATATTCAACTGGTAAGTGGTAATCTGGTTTTCTCTAACCTTGGCATCATCCTCTGTATAGAAAGAGCCAGTCTCACGACCGTTTACTTTCAATACGTACACACCGATATTACCTTTAACAGGACCAACCAATTCACCCTCTTTAGCACCGGCAATAGCACCAACCAATACAGGATCCAATGACTGTGAGCTAATTGAACCGAACGCAACATCGCTCTTGTTTGATACTGTAGTATTCAAAGCCTCAGCAATTTCTTCCATAGACGAAAGACCGGCAATTTTGGCTTTTACATCCTCAACCATCTTGTCTGTCCTTTTTTCAAAGGAAACTATGCTCTCAATCTGAGGATATACTGAATTTACAGAA
>JAZRHK010000037.1:0-1019 GCA_045644725.1 Candidatus Coprenecus sp.
GAGAGCATTAAATTCCCATCCACAATGAAGACCATTGGAGAGGGTGCCTTCTATGCCAACTATGGCTTAAAATCCATTGAGTGGGGTGGTCTGGAAAGTATAGGTCGTTATGCCTTCTCAGCCTGTATGGCTCTGGAAGAACTCGAAGTACCCGCCACCGTTAAGTATGTGGGTGGCAGTGCGTTCCACGAGTGTGAGGGTCTGAAAAAGCTTGTCATTGCAGCCGAGACTATCGACCATAGCGCTTTTTCGTACTGCATCTCGCTCACCGACATCGAGATTAAACCCACAACGACAAATTGGATTGGTATGAGCATATTCATGGAGTGTGACGCTCTGGAACACTTCACCTTCCCCGACCACTTCAAATCCACAGGAAAGCATACATTTAGGTATTGCAATAGCCTCAAAACCATAGATTTTGCCAATATCGAGGTTATTGAGGAGTACTGTTTCGCCTATTGCCAGGGACTGACAGAGATAAATATCCCTGGTACGGTCAAGAGGATTGAAGATTCTGTCTTCACAGAGAGCTACCAACTCGATTCGATCACCTTCAACGAAGGCACAGAGGTGATTTATCACTCATTTTATGGTGACATTACAAGTTTTACCATTCCTGCAAGTGTTAAGGAGATGGGTGGTTGGTTTGGATGTAATCTGTATTTCAAGGGCGATTGCCCCAAATTGGCGGAAGGGTATGAGAATACTCCTTGGTGTAGTGACGTGGAAATAACAATCTATTGCCCCGCTGCCTACTATGATAACTTTTATGCCAAGAAGGAAACCCATCTTGGTAAATACGTGATTCTGGTTGCTTATTAGTGGAGCGATAACGTGATGAAAAGAGGAGTGCTTTTGCGGGCACTCCTCTTTTTTGTATATGGGGATTACGTCGCTGCGCTCCGCGCGGGGTTTATTTTCCTTTGCTCTACACTAAACCACCTAATTTCCCTAATTTCCCTAAATTCCTTAAATTCCCTAAGGACCCTATGGACTTAGGTTGGTTGGCGGTCGAC
>JAZRHK010000038.1:0-1603 GCA_045644725.1 Candidatus Coprenecus sp.
CGATCCGTGATAACAGTGCCGCCAAAGTAGAAGCGACCGGGTCTCTCGGCCACGGTGAAGCAAGCATACATCTCACCCTTATCATTGGGGAGGAACCCGTACTCATTGATGGTGTTCACGGTGCCCAGCAGCTCACTGGTCTCACCCTTCTCACGACCCTCCATAAAGGGCAGGCGAACGTCAAACTCCTTGGCGCGATCTCTCAGGGACTTCTTCATATTGGTGCTCATATTGGCAACCTCCTATAAATAATATTGGTGTCCTGTCCGGATCACCTGGCAACCTGGTAAACTACCAGGCTCCCAGGCGAACCGGCCCGGAGGCCGGTGTCGCTTATTCACTCAACCATTGTTTGATAAACTCAATTTGTCTGTCTGTGAGAGAGACAAACTCCTCACCCTCCACACCAACGAACACGGCGCGACCTACAAAGAAGTACGGGTAAAGGTTCTCGTTCGCCGGGAGACCTGCGAGGCATCCTTCCTCATTGACCAGCATCACGATGCCGGTATCTACGAAATCAATAAGGGGTACTACCTTGATAAAACCATCCACCCAAAACTGCAGATCAGTCAGGGTACCCTCGATATCACGGACAACAACGTTACCCTTCTTAACTCCGATCGTCATGACTCTCATTTTGGCAACCTCCTAAATTTTGGGAACCGGTGCTATCGGCTCCTGATGATGTTATTATATCAAAAATTCAGAAATTGTCAACTGGTTTTTTAATATTTTTTGAAAAAACAGCAGAAAATTTTATTTGACAATTCAAACCAAATTACTATACTAATATTATAATAGAAAAGGAGGTTGCCCCTATGCCTGAGATCAACACACTGGAAGAGGCCAGGGCGGAGATCCTGCGCCTGCAGGAGACCAATACGGCCTTGACAAATGAGAGGGACACATTATCTGAAAATAATAAAACCCTCACCGGAGAGCTGGAGCAGGTGCGTAAACTGAACCAGCAGTATTTCAATAAACTGAGCGTGCAATATTCCCCGGAGCCTGACAAAACCGACAAGGACGAGGAGCAGGTCAAGAGCTGCGAGGATTTTGCAAAAACCCTGAACATTTTATAAGGAGGTATATATCATGGGTTTTTCTGTATCTGTACTGAACAACATTAGAGACAATGCGAGCGAGGAATACAAGAGCCGTATTCCTGTGGCTACCCAGGAGAACATTATCGCTGTTGGTAATGCCCTGGAGACCTACAACCTGCTGTACAATGACTTCTTCCCTGCCCTGTTCAACAAGATTGGCAAGACGATGATCGAGAGCAAGCTGTTCAAGAACAAGCTGGCCCGCTTCAAGTCCGGCACCATCTTCACCCAGCAGGATGTGGAGGAGATGTTCATCGAGATGAGCAAGGCAGAGGGTAAGTATGACAAGACCGGCCCCAACCCTCTCGGTCGTAGAAACGGCCCTGATGTTAAGGTGGTTTACCACCGCCTGAACCGTCAGGACTACTATGCCCTCACGATCGGTGACCTGGATGTGATCCGTGTGTTCCGCAGCGAGGCAAGCCTGGACACCTTCATCACCGGCCTGTTCAACTCCGTCTATTCCGGTGCGGAGTATGACGAGTGGCTTGCTA
>JAZRHK010000039.1:0-1053 GCA_045644725.1 Candidatus Coprenecus sp.
TCATATTTTAAATTTAATTAATCAACTCAAATTAAAAGTACTCTAACTGATAATCCAAATATATATCAACATGGATAACATAATAAAAGGAATAAAATGTGACACGCACATATGTATAATCCAACACATATAATCCAACAAGTACAAGCACTATAACAACAAAATAAACATATATCTAAGGATCCTGAGGCTGTGCATCATGCAGAAACTCATCATCTTCCATCATAGAATTGTCATGCAGCTGCTGGTCACTTCTACGAAGCAATGCTGTGAATCTTGTAGAAGTGGTGGCATCGGATGTGGGTCGGGGGTTTTGAACAGGAAGACGAGGAAAGTATGGTACCTGGTGTGACTGGACGTTTAAACAAGGGGGAGGAGTGTTGGACGGATCAGTGCTCGGAGGTCCGTGAGTCGCAAAGTGTACTCCAAACTCCCCAGGTCGTGGCCCATGCCAGTACTGGCCTCCAGTATCCGGGCGGGTAGAGTAGTGCAGTCCATCAAGCGGTGGTGAATAGTGGGATTGTGACCCGGTCGGATATGGTGCATCAGGGTATGGCATGGAGGTGGGTCGTAGTGTGGATCGGGGTGCAAGATGGGGTGTGGATCGGTTTGTCGGTGATATAGATGCACCACGCCACGACATCAACTCAATAATTAATTTCTGTTGTGCCCGCATCTCATCCCGCATCGCATCCAGGCCCTGAGTCATCTGTGTTTTCAACTCTGACACCGTTTCCTCCAATTTGGATCTACTCTTCTCTGACTCTTCCAGCTTCTTCGCTAGCTCATTCACCACGGCCTGGTCCCTCACGTAAGAACGCCCAGTGCTGGATCTAGAAGAGGAACAACTTGAGAAATCCCTATAAGCACGTGCCAGATTCCCAGCACCTGGAATCCGCCCTTTCTTGTTTATGCCTCTACTGACGTCCATCCACACCTCGTGCTCCATCTCAAACTCATTCTCAGGGTTGGAGCTGCTGGGATTCCCAACCTAAAATTGACGTTGTGTCAAGCTTTCCTGAAAAAGCTCCTGTATTTAAATCAAACAACAAT
>JAZRHK010000040.1:0-35086 GCA_045644725.1 Candidatus Coprenecus sp.
TAGGGGACAAGTGCTTCCAGTGCATCTGCTCGTTCATTTCCCACTACTGCAGGGAGTGATGCCCTCCAGCTCGCCATATTGTCAAATGTCTCCATATTCCATGAATAATCGGCTACGCTAAACAGAGGGATCTGCGACAACTCGCCCTGCTGCATAGGGTTTATGATGAGGGTTCTGAGGGGAAGGTCCGATTCGAGGAGTGACTGCGTGTCAATGTGCTTCTCGTCTGAGAAATTGGTATAGGTATCGGCAATGAAAATCTTGGTAACATCCACATCGTTGCAAGGATAGTTCCACCACCATGCCACTTCGTGGCCGAGATAATCCTCAAGAAGCCTTACATCCCTGGTATTGGGGACTGACCACACTTTTTCACCTGTGGTATAGATATTTACCCTCTCAGGAACAGGGGTGAGTGAGCTCCAGAATCTCTCTGCCTGCTCAGGTTTGACCCAGCTGTAAGCATAGAGCTGAGGGACATACTGGAGTGGCTTTACTGTGTCTGCAGGAGCTGCTCCAGGGGTGTTCCAACGTCCCTCCAGAAGGTGTTGCAATGCAGTAAGCCTATCTGCCCCCTGACGGAGAATATTGTCATCACTTGGGACACCCACATCGTCTACAAATACACCAAATTGGCGTACCCCAAGCTCATACATATGCTCAAATTTTGACATTATGCGGTCGAGAACATCGGTGCTGGCAGGGTCTGTAAAGCTCTGGCCAGGGTGGATAGACCAGATGAAATTGACCTTGCACTGGTGTGCCACCTGGGCCAACTGCTTCATCATATCCTGGGTCATAAGGCCGAAGCGTCGCTCCCTGTCATTGATTTTGGTGGGGTATGGCTGGTCCCAGTAGCGCGAGTGGTAAGGGTCACTCTTGGCACCATACATATAGGTATTGAGTTTGTAGCGGGCCATAAAGCGGAAGAGGTCCTCTGTCACCTCCATACTGTAAGGGACTCCGTAGTACCCCTCTATAACACCACGGTTCTGCACATCTGCATAGTCATAAAATGCAACGCAAGGGAGATCCTCTGTACCTCGGTCAAGCATTTGCTCCAGGGTAGCAAGTCCATAGAATACAGCATCTGTATTCTCACCGAGGATCACCAATTGGGCCTTCCCTTGAGAAGAGGTGAGGCTCACCACATGGCGGTCATACTTGGGTTGGGAGAATACATCCCTTTTTATCTTCAGTGCAGTGCCCTTGTGGTCTGCCGCACCTGCTGAGCCATTGATTCCCAAATAAATGGCAGAGTTGCCTTTTTGTGGCTTCTGCACAAAATCTGCCTTTAGCCCATGCTCCTGCAGGATCTGCACCACTCTGTCGCGGGTATAGCTGTCGATTCCGTCCTCTGCCACCACACTCACCGCAGGGGTAAATGAGGCACTCCCCTTCAGAGCTATCTGCTCCTGAGGGATAGGGTAAATGGTGTATGAATTCTGTGCAAAAAGGGCTCCTCCCAAAAGGAGAGAGGCGATAATGAGAATTAATGGTCTGTGTTTCATAGTCAGATTAGTTTTCATCTCTACAATAATACAAAGTTATTGCATTTTTTGTCTTGTAACAGGAAAATATTATTACATTTGTCTTGCTGTTAGGGGTGCTGAGCACTTGAAGCTTGGCTGAGATTATACCCTATGAACCTGATATGTTTAATAACAGCGCAGGGAAACGGTATTTATTTTCAGAATTGTAATATGTTTATGATAGCCGTATTCCCATTTGGGAGTGCGGCTTTTTTTATTTGGTAAAAGTTATGGGATACAAAAGTTTTGACTCATACGTGGCAATAACAGCATATAAAAAATAGTATAAATATGATCAATAAAGATAGACTGAAGGAGAATTTCCGTGCCGTAAGGGAAAACTCTCCACTTGTGCACAACATCACCAACTATGTGGCGATGAATTTCAGTGCCAATGCATTGCTTGCGGCAGGAGCATCACCAGTAATGGCCCATGCATCCGATGAGGTGGCAGATATGGCCCTTATCGCCGGTGCACTGGTAATCAATATAGGCACACTGGATGCCAGATGGGTGGAATCTATGCTTAAAGCTGGTAAGGCCAAAGGTAAAGCCGGTGGAGTTGTTGTCCTCGACCCTGTTGGGGCAGGAGCCACACCCTACAGGACAGAAACTGCCTGGAGAATAATAGAGGAGTGCCACCCTGGGATAATCCGTGGAAATGCATCGGAGATTATGGCCCTTATCAATGCAGACATCAGGAGCAAGGGTGTTGACAGCAGCTGCAGCTCCGATGATGCGGTAGAATCTGCCAAAAAGCTTGCGCTCCGCACCGGTGCTGTAGTGGTCATCAGCGGCGAGACCGACTATGTGACAGACGGAGAGAGGGTGGAGACGATTGTCAACGGATCCCCAATGATGCCGCGCGTGACCGCGATGGGCTGCACCGCTTCATCTATGGTGGGTGCTTTTGCAGCGGTCAACCCGGATCTTTTTGAGGCATCCCTCCATGCTATGGCCCTAATGGGGGTAGCAGGGGAGATTGCTGCCCGAAATTCGGCAGGCCCCGGGACACTTCTGACCCACTTTGTCGACACATTATACAATATCACTGAAGATGAACTTGCGCAAACAGTAAGGCAATGAGAAAGGATATAGACCTATCACTTTATCTCGTGACAGACAGGGATCTGTCGCTGGGGAGAACTCTTGAGGAGGTGGTATCAGAGGCTGTGGCCGGAGGTGTCACCATCGTACAACTGCGGGAGAAGGGGGCCTCTACAGGAGAATTTGTCGAATTGGCCCGAAGGCTGATGGGGGTGCTCAAACCTCTTGGTATCCCCCTTATAATCAATGACAGAGTGGATGTGGCTCTGGCAGTCGATGCGGATGGTGTGCACATAGGGCAGAGCGATATGACCTATGCAGATGCACGCAGGCTTCTTGGCCCGGAGAAGATCATCGGTCTCTCAGTGGAGAGTTTTAAAGATATAGAGGCTGCCAATGCCCTGGATGTGGATTATATTGGGATATCACCCGTATATGGTACCCCGACCAAAAAGGATACAGCCGAGCCTTTCGGCCTGGAAGGGCTCCGTAAAGGGGTGGAGATCTCTGCACACCCCACTGTCGCTATAGGGGGGATGAACAGTGATACCATCGGGGATGTGATGGAGGCGGGAGCTGATGGAGTAGCTGTGGTGTCTGCCATTTGTTCTGCAGAAAATATCACTGAGGCCACTGCCAATCTGAAGGCCATTGTCGGGAGACATTCCAAAAAATTATGGAGCCGGTATATATGGCGCAAATCCCTGAAAATATACAATGCCATCCTCGAACTGCCGTTTCTGAAAGAGCTCTCAGAAGGGAGGCTCAGCAATGATATTTTCGGACGCTATATTGCTCAGGATGAGATATATCTTAAGAATTACTATCACCAGATGTTCATGCTGGCAGACCTGATGAGTGACCCGAAGCAGAAGGAACTCTTTGCCTCTTTTGCACGAAGCGGAATGGAGGGGGAAAAGGCGATGCACGATATGCTGATAGGGCGTTTTGGGGTGGATACTAATATCATTGCATCCAAAGTGACCTCCGACTACAACGAACACATCTGCGAAGGGATTGCCACCGGCAACCCTTGCATCGCTCTGGCTGCCGTATTGCCCTGTATGTGGATTTACAATCAGGTAGGGCTCCATATTCTCAGCCATGCCAGACTTGAGGGCAATCCCTACAGGGAGTGGATTATGGAATATGGTCAGGATGAGTTCACTGAGGGGGTCAATCAGGCTCTGGATCTGATAGATGCGTGGGCACCCGGGGCAGATGAAGATACCCTGAAGAAGATGGAGTATTACTACCTTAAAGCTGCCCTCTACGAATACGCCTTCTGGGATTATGGTTACTATGGCGACACCAAGTCATACGACTATACAGAATCGCTGGAGGGGTGGATATAACCTTATAAAACCTTAAACAATATGAAAAAGAGATATTACAGAGTGCTAACCATCGCCGGGAGCGATTCGGGTGGTGGTGCAGGAATTCAGGCTGACATCAAGGCCATCAGTGCCATGGGGTGCTATGCAGCTTCAGCCATCACAGCCATCACAGTACAGAACACCCTGGGTGTGGAGGCAGTACATCCCGTCCCATTGGATATCCTTAGAGGGCAGATAGATGCGGTCCTCTCGGATATAGGGACAGATGCAATAAAGATAGGGATGCTGCACTCCTCCGAGGTAGTTTGCCTGGTGGCAGAGATGATAGAGAAATACGGCATCAAAAATGTCGTACTGGATCCCGTGATGGTATCCACATCCGGTCACAGACTTATCGAGAAAGATGCTGTAGAGACCATCAAGAGGAGATTGATGCCCCTTGCCAGAGTGATTACGCCGAACATACCTGAAGCTGAGATTCTTGCCGGATGCCCGATAACAGGAGAGGGGGATTTTGACAGGGTAGCCCGAAAACTCTCCGGAGGTGATAAAGTGTCGGTACTTCTGAAGGCTGGGCACCTCAGTGAAGAGAGGCTGGTGGATTACTTCTACAATGCAGAGGATGGGACCATGACCAGATTGGCATCACAGCGAGTGGAGACACAAAATACACACGGCACAGGATGTACCCTCTCTTCGGCATTTGCAGCAGCTCTTGCCAGGGGAGAGGATCTGACAAGCGCGGCAATATCTGCCAAAGGGTATATTGAGCAGGCCATTATCTCTGGAGCAGAATATGAGATCGGTGGCGGACACGGACCGGTCAATCACTTTTTCAATCCTTCAAAAATGGGAGCAAATGAATTTTTAAGGGATTAATATTTGGCAATAGGGGAGTGGTCCTGTTACTCTTCTGAAGTCTGGCAGGCTAGTGCAAGCAGTTCGCTGAAATCGTCGATGAGCCAGTCTGCAGAAGAGAGGCTTTCGCGTGAGCCGTTGCCGTAGGTAACTCCGCAGGTTTTGGTCCCGGCATTGATACCCATCTGTATATCGAAGATGGTGTCACCCACCATTATTGCCTGATCGGGGGTGAAGCCGTATTTGTCCAGGGTCTTGAAGATCGCCTCGGGATGAGGTTTCCCATTCTCTACGTCGCCGGCTCCGAGGATGTATGTGATAATCTCTGTGAGGCCAAGGTTCTTTACGAATTGCGATAGCGATGTCTGTCCGCGGCTGCTGGCGATGGTAAGTGTGAGGCCACGGGCTTTGAGTGCCTTAAGGGTCTCTATGACATGTGGATAGAGTTTTACTGCCCCATCTTTGTTGTGCACGTCGAAGAGTCTGCGGTAGGTGTCCGCATAGAGGTTGACATCTATTTCGCATTCGGGGAATAGGACAGGGGGGATCTCCACCAGTCTGAGCCCGATCATCGCCGCACACTGTTCATCGGTGCGTGTAGGGAGCCCCATCTCGCGGATGGTCTCGTGCATGGTCTTTATTATTACCGACGCTGTGTCTCCCAGTGTCCCGTCAAAATCGAGAATTATAATTTTTGTCTCTGCCATGGTGCAAAGGTATGCAGTTATTGGGTTAATTCATCATTGGCTCCCATAATTTACGCAATAGTTTTCTGTCACGACGACCACTATTTCACTTCCCGCGCCGACTTTTGGCGTTTTCCTGTCGCGCGCGAAAGGACTGTGCGCATGGATCCTTGCTAGAAAGGCGTCTGAGAAGGGATGGCGCGCACAGTCCAGACTTCCAGGGCGTGATTGTGCGCATGCACCACTATGAGAAGGGCTTCTAAGACGGTATAGTGCGCACAGTCCTTTTGGTATTGATAGCACATTAATCATCCCCGTCTTCCGGCTGCGGAGATCAGGTTCTTCAGGCGTTCGCTACGCTCACTCCCACCACCGCTGACGCGGCGGTCCCCCCGCTATCTAGCGCGGGTGCTAAGGCCTTCAGAACCTGATTCTCAGCAGCCTTGATATACTACAGATCTGTAATCTGGAAAAGGGAGGACAACTAAGAAGACGATAGGAAAAATGTATATCAGCTTATAATAACTACAATTGAATTTGTAATTAGCAAGGGCAGAACATAATTAAATTTCGTTACCTTTGTAAGTTGATGCAGGTGTTAAGTCCTGCTCTTGCGTTAAGACAAAAATATAAGATGACAGAAAAAAATAGGAAATATACATTCATAGATTTGTTTGCTGGTTGCGGAGGACTGAGTGAGGGATTTTTACAGACGCAGCGTTTTGAATCATTGGCACATGTTGAATGGGAAAAGCCAATGGTTGAGACTTTGAGAAACCGTTTGGTCGACAAGTGGGGATATTCAACAGATAAAGCAAAGAGGGAGGTTGTATTATTTGATATTCAAAAAACAGAAGAGCTTATTAATGGACAATGGTCTGATGAATCTAAGTTGAAGTATGGAGATTTGAATGATAGTTCGGTTCAAATAGGTGGTTTAAAATCACTTATTGGGAGTAAACACGTAAATTTGATTATTGGAGGTCCTCCGTGTCAGGCATATTCCATACATGGTAGAGCGACAGACAAAAACTCAATGAATGACGATTATAGGAATTATTTGTTCGAGAGTTTTTGCAAAGTAGTTGATGAATTTAAGCCCGATATTTTTGTATTTGAAAATGTGAAGGGATTACTCAGTGCAAAACCAGGGGGAGTTGCAGTGAAAGAACGTATATTTAATGCATTTTCAAATATAGGATATGAAATACGCACTCCTTCAGGCCTTGCAACTGCGGTTTATGATGCTGTAGATTTCAATGTGCCTCAGGTAAGGCCAAGAGTAATAATCTTGGGTATTAAAAGGGGGGCCGAATTACAGCTAGATGATTTGTATGACTCGATAACATCAGAAAAAAGCACAAAAAAGTTAACAGTCAGTGATGCAATAAGCTCTCTGCCGCCATTATATCCTTTAGCAAGTCCAATAATAGATGGCAGGAATTCTAGATCTCATACTTTAAACACAGATCACAATATAACCTCTCATGAGGCTAGGAATCATAGCCAAAGAGATAGAAAGGTATTTAGAGAATGGGTGTCAAATAGAATGAATACAATTAGTCACAAGGACATGGTAGAATATTATTATGAGGTGACAGGTCATCGGACACTTTTTCAAAAATATAAGAGTTTGGAATGGAATAAACCTTCTCATACGATTGTAGCACATTTGAGCAAAGATGGATATATGTTTATCCATCCGGATGCTAGCCAGGAAAGAAGTATAACAGTCAGAGAAGCAGCTAGTTTGCAAACTTTTCCATTAGACTTTAAATTTTGTGGCAGTAGGCCTTATTGCTATAAAATGATAGGGAATGCGGTACCTGTTAGAATGGCATTTTCTATAGCAACAGGTTTATATAAAGTTTTAGATAAGAGTATAAAATAATGAATGTACTAATAGCGTGTGAAGAAAGCCAGGCTGTATGTAAGGCTTTTAGAGCAAGAGGTCATAATGCATACAGTTGCGATATATTGGAATGTAGCGGTGGACATCCTGAATGGCATTTTTGCCAGGATGTATTGCAGGTTATACCCAATTTGGGAGGAAAATTACAGAGTGGGAAGGAGTACTATTTGCCTAAGGGTGAGGAGTGGGATTTAATGATTGCTCACCCACCTTGCACTTATCTGTCTGTCAGTGGTGCTCGATGGTTATATCATCCAGAAGATGCTCACTTGCCAGTGTCCGAAAGAAGAGAGCATCCGAATCATTTAGGCCGAAGAAAAGAAAAAGAGGAGGCGATTAAGTTTTTCCTGGAATTCACAAAAACTAATGTTAAGAGGTGGGCAATAGAAAATCCCGTTGGATGTATGAATACTGAATACAGAAAACCGGATCAAATTGTTCAACCATTTTGGTTTGGTGATGAGGCTTCTAAAAAAACATGCCTATGGCTCCATAATTTGCCGCTACTGACTCCTACAAAAATGGTTAGTGAAGGAGAAAGAGTAGTCCTTTCAAGTGGCAGGTCTTTACCTAAATGGTATTCGGATTCTTTTAATACAAAGATTTCTACAGAAGAAAGACGCAAACTTAGAAGTAAAACGTTCCCAGGTTTTGCTGAGGCATTAGCAGAACAATGGGGTAATATTAAATAATTATGACACGCAGCAAGTTGAAACTTCAGCAGTTCAGGACGAACGATCTTGTTGATGACACAGGAAAACAGATTGAATTCGGAAAATCATGGAATGAAGATTTCTTTGAAATTGATAGTACTGTTGAGACGGTAACTATGCAGTTGACATTTGTTTCTCTTTCAGATGCCCATTTAGCATTGGATGGAGAAAAAATTGAATTGAAGTTAGCAGAGGTTACAGGGAGAGCAGATAGAAAAGCATACGCGAATGGAGAACAAGGAATGTCTCAATTGAAATACTTTTTTATCCATAAGCTAAATCTAACAAAAGCCATTAATTCAGTAGATTACTTTGCGTTATTCAAAAAGACGAATTATGATTATGATTTGTTTTATATTCCCAATCGGCTTTTTGATAAATTCATAAAACTTTTTCAAAGTCAAAATGCAGATATTTCGATAGAGCAAAGATTAAATCAAACCATTAAAGGGAGAGATAATGAATATGTACAATTACTAATAGAGAAAAGCAATCTCATTTTGACAGGTGCACCGGGAACGGGCAAGACATATCTGGCTAAGAATATTGCGGCATCAATTATTGGGGATTGTAGTTGGGATAAACTGAACCTTGAACAGATGAAGCAGGTTGGTTTTGTCCAATTCCATCCATCATATGATTATACAGATTTTGTGGAGGGGTTACGTCCTGATGATAAAGGATGCTTTGTCAGGACTGATGGTGCATTCAAAGATTTTTGTAAAAGGGCATTAGGTGAGCATAGTTCATTGATGGCTTCAGATAATAGCTTGTTTCAAACAGTTTATAATGAATTGGTTGATGATATAAATGGTGGTGTTGTCACTGAATATGCTAGACTTAAAGCAGACCCTTCCGATTTAGGGGTAAACAACAAGGGGCAGATTGTATATGGTCCATCTAAAAAGAACAGTAAGACAGAATCAATGAGAAACATGAAATTGCTTTTTGATTATTATGTTTCAAAAGGGAAATTTGATGTTTCAGATGTGTCAAGGGATGACATGTGGTCTTTGATATCAAGTCTTACCTCAGGAAAGACAAATACATTGGATTATACTGAGTACCTGTGGACTTTAAACAATCTTCTTGCTAGGGTAAACGGAAGACATCAGACAAGCAACAATGATGCTCCCCAGAAAGAAGAGATCTTGCCATATGTGTTTATTATTGACGAAATTAATCGAGGCGAACTCTCAAAAATCTTTGGAGAACTTTTTTACTCAATAGAACCGGATTACAGAGGTAAGGCAGGTCGTGTTGTTACGCAGTATAATAATATGGTAGAAGATGATGACGTCTTTAAGGAAGGTTTCTATATTCCTGAAAACGTATATATAATAGGCACGATGAATGATGTTGACCGTGGTGTTGAAGCTATGGATTTTGCCATTCGCCGCAGGTTTGCATGGAAAGAGGTAACGGCAGAAGAAAGTGCTGTTAATATGGGACTTTCTACAGAAGTTCAGGGAGTTATGAAAGCCTTGAATAATGCGCTTACAGATAACGGACTTTCGCAGGCTTATCATATAGGAGGAGCTTATTTCCGTAAATTGGATGGCTCTAATTATCAGAAGCTTTGGGAAAATCACTTGAGGGGGATAATTGCCGAGTACTTCAGAGGAGATCCTGATGCTGACAAGAAAGTGGAAGAAATTGCTTCAATTTATAAAAGTGCTTGTACAGTCCCTGTTCAGGCAGTGGAAGCAGAATAATGTGCTGCTGAATGAAACTCGTAGTCAGGGATAACAATTACTCAGGATATACAATAACCCCTCCAGAAATGAGGCGGGATTTGTTGCGTATTGCAGACTGCCGTTTGGATAAATTATCTGACAATGGCGGTGATTTGTGGTTGTTTCCCAAGCGGGGGGACCGTTACGACGATAAGATAGAGGACCAGTCCATTATTTCCGTTGTGGGAGATAAATTTACAACAGGCAATATAATGGGCTTTGTCGGATGTGGCAATACAGAACTTACTATCCGTTCAAGATTTACCCATAATGACGAGCAGGACTGGTTTATGGAGTATATGCTGGAGAAAGTGTTTGCCATCAACATTTTCAATCTGCGTCATGAACGCGGGGTAGATGAAGCTTTGAATATTACACCTTTGATGTTCCCTTACTTTTTGCAGAAAGCTCTTTGTCAAGGAGTTTATCGGGAGTATGTAAGATGTGAACACAACGACAGCAGAGTGCGTGGTGCAATTGATTTCAATGCCCATATTAAAGCAAACTATCCGTTTAAAAATGGGAAAGTAGCATATACAACAAGGGAGTACATTTATGACAATTCCATAACTCAACTAATCCGTCATACAATAGAGTTTCTCAAGACAGATAAAACGTCTTGGGAAATCCTGTATTCCAACAGAGAGACTCAAGCAAACATAAAGCAGATTATAAATGCAACACCTTCTTACCGTAAAGGTGATTTGCAGAAAGTCCTTTTGGCCAACCTGAAACCAAAGATTCATCCATATTATTCTGAGTATGGACCACTTCAGAAGTTGTGCCTGCAAATCCTACGTAGAGAAAAACTCAGTTATGGACAATCGTCTGAGAGGATTTATGGAATCTTGTTTGATGGGGCCTGGTTATGGGAAGAATACCTGAATCTGACTCTTTCAAAAGCTGGTTTTATCCATCCTGAAAACAGGACCGGAAAAGGAAAGCTTTATCCGTTCCGTAACAAAAAACGCTATGCAAGATATCCTGATTTCTTGAAGGACAATATCGTTGCGGATGCAAAATACAAAAGGATGGTAGATTTGAGTTCGGACTCATCTGGCTTGAAGGAAGATATTGACAGGGATGATCTCAACCAGATGATTTCATATCTTCATATAACTTCTTCAAATGCAGGAATCTTTATATGCCCTACAGAATTGTTGGCGGTAAATCCTAATACAGGGGAATATTACCCTGATATTGAATTTATTCTTTCGGAAACATGCTTGTTTGCCTACAGAGTGGGTGAACTTGACGGATATGGAGGTCAGGTTTATGTACTTGGTGTAAACATACCCCAGTCATTGGCTTCATATAAAGAATTTGCGAAGCAGATGCACAAAACAGAAGAGGCTCTTTTAAAATCTGTCAGCCAGATCGTAGCAGGAAGGTCTTAATACATAGGATTATCGCAGATTTAACAGGAAAATTTTGTGTAAAGCTGTTTCCAATCCCTGCAAAGTCTGATTTATTGCTTTAGGTTTCAGCTGGCATTCCCAAAGTGTTATGGTGTGCCACCCAATATCCCGCAATTCAATCCTGCGTTTCAGATCCCTTTCCTGGTTGCAGCTGATTTTCTCTTGCCAAAAGGACGTGTTTGTCTTGGGCAGGACAAAATATTTGCATTCCTCATGTCCGTGCCAGAAACACCCATTGATGAAAATCACCGTCCGGTATTTCTTTAGGACAATATCGGGTGACCCCGGCAATTTCTTTACATTAAGCCTGTACCTGAACCCGCGTGAAAACAGAAACCTCCGGACAAGAAGCTCCGGCTTAGTGTCCTTACTCCTTATGCTCTGCATACACTTTCTGCGCTGTTGAGGATTCAATCTGTCCGCCATATACTTACATTATAATTTCCTTGAAATCAATTGTAAAGCATTGTTTATATTGACTAGCTGAATTATTATCTTATTATTGAAATCCCATATAGATAAAGATTTAGATGATAAACATCCACAAATTTCATTAGTGGCAATATCAATTTTACGGACAATGTTCTGTACTTTTATGTCACATCCATTTTTAGCATATACATAATTCTCTATGTTTGAATATGGTGCTATAGTAGAGAAAGTGTATTCATAATTATCTCTCCAATAATTTTTGATCGCATCCATCCTAGTATGAGATTCCTGCAGAAGCCTTTGGTATGTGTTATACAATTCTATTATCAAACGCCGCTCTGAACAGCATTTATCGCAAACCTCATTGTCAGGCTTTCCATTCTTTTTGCATTTACGTTTATAAGATTTGATTGACTTTGCCAGATTGTCTATTTTCGCCAAATTGTTATCAATGGCAATATTTGAACTTTCAGTGAGTTTGACATGCTGGTATATTTCTATGTTGAATTTGAAACGCACTTCCTCTAGTACCGAATGATATTCACATAACTTCTTGTATATAATGATATAAAACTCCTGCATTTTTTCTTTCTTCTTGTCACACCTTTTGACAAAGAAAATGAATAATTCGCCAATCATGCCACCACCAAATATAATTCCTGCAAGAGATAATAACACTGAACTCCATTCCATCTATTATTTCCTCCTTGATTTTAATGTTTATGATTTTAGTTACATACCTTTTGATACTTATAGAGGCATAACTAGAATTCCTCGATATGACTCTATATTTCCGCCATACCATCCTTTATTGCCAAGCTGTTCAATATTCCAATCTACTCAAAGACTATGTCTTCATTGATTTGGTTGACAAGTCCCTTAAAATTGTTCAAGTCCGCTTGGGCATCTTTCGCTTTCTAAATCGTACTGAACATTATATAGTCTGTTGACAAATTCCCCTTCGGAATCAATTTGAGCATAATGTAAGAAATAGATTTTCATAGTTGCTATTGTTGCAATTTATTTTCCTCAAATAGTCTGATGGCCTTGTAAATGAGCGAATATGACTGGCTGCCTTCCGGTAAAGATTCTGCTGCTGTACAAGCCTTGTCAAGTCTGTTTTCTTCGCATAGATTGGCTACCCATTGTTGCTTTTCAAGGTAGTTGCCTTGCTTATTGTATCCAGCAAGATATTTGTTGAGAGTCTTTATAACATCTTCAGAACTGTGGAAATACTTGCTGGTTTTAAGGTAGTGAAGCAGAAACCAGAATTCAATGGATGGCATACTGTCGCAGATGAAGACTCTCTCATTTTTCTTGTAGTCAGACTTTATCTTTTCAAGCCTTTTGCGCTCATTTTCATTATTTCGGGTGATATCGGCATCACAGATGCATACTGCAATTCCTCCGCTTTGCAGTACTTGCTCAATGAGTTTACCCATTTCTATGTATGACTGGTGGGTAAAAAATCTTGGTTTGCAGTCGTAACGGAATCCTTTGAGGTTTCTTAGGTGCTCAAAATACCATCTTTCTGTAAGACCTTCTCCAATTACAGTTATTCTTGAGCGTTTCAGCTCTCTTTCTCTTCTACCTCTCGCCATAACAAATAACTTTAAATATAAATTTCCGGAATTGCGCCAAACTGGCCGTTCTTGTATGATTTGCGTATTGAAGACAATTTATTCAAACCCTTAAAGTCTGTTAAAGGATATATTTCTGTATTGCCATCCTCTTTCTTCTCTGTGAACCACACGGAGTCTTTCCCAAACAAATCATCAATACTATCAAGTAATGGATCGTAATGTGTTGTTACAAGCAGCTGTGATTTGTTGTCCTCTTCTTTAAGGAATCTATCCAAAATGAAATCAAGGAGAGCAGGATGCAATGAGGCCTCTATCTCGTCTATATCTAAAAATGCCTGTTCCTTGATTGTTGTATAGATGGCAGATTCTATTTCGATAACTCGTTTGGTCCCGGCAGACTGACTCCCTTCAGGTAGGGTGTAGTATTCCTCTCCGCGCGAGTTTCTTACGCGGATTTTGAAACCTGTGTTTAAGTCATTAATGGTTCCTCTTGCTAAAATTTCAGCCTTTTCTGCCTCATCAATGAATTTAGCGGATGAAATAGCATCAATTTGGCTTTTGCTGAGGTTGTATGTAGTCTCTTTTACTTCAATCTCTGCAATTCTCAAATCAGCTTTAGTGGTGAAGTCTTTAATGTACTTACGGAATGCTTCATCCTTGTGCATTTTGTCTTTTGCATAATCAGACAATTCTGTATTGCTATTAATGCCAGGTAGAAGTTTTTCGTTAATCCAGCGGATGACACTGCTTATTTTGTCAATATTCATATTAACCTTTGTCATAGAGGCAAAGAATGACATATTTTTCCAGCAATTAAGGTTGATTGCTTCAACTTCTGCAGGTTTTAGTTTTACTGCAGCAGGATTGAATTTGACAACAGACTGTTCATTTTTATATTCTCTCCAGAATATGCGTGTAGGCTGTACAGACTCGTAGAAATACAATGATTCAGCAGCTACTCTCTCTTTGTTGAGCTCCAGTTTGTACCAATACCTTGTTCCTTCAACATAGAACTTCATCTCAAAGCAACTATCCTCCTCTAGTGTGTTCTTGTCCAAAAGAAATGGTATTACTCGGGTTGAAAGATCGTTTCTTGCAGGCACCTGGGACCAGAATCGGCGCAGAAAATCCAATGCTTCAAGGAAATTTGATTTTCCTGAAGCGTTCGCTCCAAAGATCACAGCAAATCGTAACAGTTTTGTACCATCTGGCATTATTGCCACTCTATTTATAGGGTCGTCTTTTGTCGGCTCAAAGCTGAAGTATGCCTCGTCTCTGAATGACAAAAAGTTCTTGAATTTTATCTCTTGTATCATAATCTGCCAATGTTTTTGCAAAGTTATATATTATAAACAAATATTAAAATAAAATAGCAAATACTTGCTATTTTATTTTAGAAAATAGGTGCATATATGCCAATAATGGGCACAAGCTGTCAAAATGGCAAGATTTTTCAGTTGGTATGAAAATTGCCGAACCATTCTGCAAAGGCGGCCTACTTTAAAAATTAATTTCATAACGGAAACTTGAGATAGTTTCCATAAGACCCCCGCCAAGGACGGGAAACATTGTATAATGGCAAAAGATAATGCTGGACGCAAGTTTAATCGCATCCCTGCTTATACTCGTGTGCAAGATGGTAAGGTAATACATGTTCCTGCACATGTGAGAAGTAATCGCTGTGATAGCAAAGGCGAGAAAAAATAGGATGAATGTGCCCTGGAGCAAAACTCTGGGGCTTACTTTACTTAATGAACAATTTAATGGCATTAAAATATGGACACTGTAAAAAGGAACGGAGAGATAATTAGTAAAGAACAGCGAGATTTGGTATCACAGAGATACCGGAGAATAACAAGAGCTGTGAATGTAGAATTCTGGAATAGTGATAGTGAGATAGCTCATAGCTTATATGTTGGATCTTACGGAAGAGGTACAGCAATAAACACAAGTGATATTGATGTACTAGTGGAATTACCAAAGAATGAGTATGAGAGGTTTGATAAAATGAAAGGAAATGGACAATCAAGACTGCTTCAAGCACTGAAAAATGCAATAATGACAACCTATCCAAAAAGCAGTATTCATGCGGATGGACAGGTAGTGGTGATTGATTTCTCTGATGGAATAAGGTTTGAAGTTCTTCCTGCGTTTAAACAAGAAGATTGGTTTGGAAATTTGACTGGAAAATACACTTATCCGGACACCAATATGGGTGGCAATTGGCTAACAACAGATCCTAAAGCGGAACAAGAGGCGATGAGAGAAAGAAATGGAGAGACAAACGGTTTGCTTTATGACACCTGTAAACACATAAGGCAGATTAGGGATAAATATTTCAGTTCATACAAATTACCAGGGATTGTGATTGACAGCTTTGTATATCATTACATAAAAGATTGGCATTGGATACGGGAAGGAGAAGAACGCTCCATTCAGCCTGTAGGAACTTACGAAAGACGACTTTATGATTCATCTTATTATGGAACATATGGCTTGACTGCGCCCGGCAGTGAAATGCAAGTTGACACATCTGATTGTGTTGATTCTCTGAAAAAAGTGCTAGAGTATATGCTAAAGGATTAGGAGTATGAAAGCATTGTTAGGAGAGGTGCGTTATTATTTTGCGCAATGTGTATTTAATACGAGCTGCCAATATGCAGCCTATAGCCGATACGAAAAGAAAAGGGAATGCAGACATACAACAGCATTGATAATATCTGGCATTTCAATACTAATACTTTGTCTTACTGTAATAGGATGGGAAACCAATTCTCAAATATTACTTAGATTACTTTCTCTGACAGGGGTTATAGCAACAGCAGCATCTATGATATTTGAACTTTACAATAAAGAAGATATAACAGAGTTCATGTGCTATCACAAACAAGCAGCAGAGGATTATAAGCGATTGAGAGATTCTTTTATGGACATTATCCGCCAGATTAAGTCCAATAAAGATATTGCAGAAATAGAATATAGAGTACAGAAGTGTCTGCAAGACTATAGCACAATAGGTAAATACTCTTTGCCTACTAATGAAGAAGATTATAAATCTGCCCAGAGGAGTTTAGGATTGATAGGACAAGGAGAAACCTTCACATGGAGCCCCGAAGAAATAGACAGATTTTTACCATTGGAGCTTCGGGAGAATCAATAATACATCATTAACTGGTTAAAACCTTGATTGATTGAGAATATGAGACGCAAATATAGGCCGAGGAAACAGAATGCTAATGAAGTTGTTAAAACAGAAAAAGGAACAGAGGTATTACCGGAAAACCAAGACTACAAAATGTTTAACGAGCACCTTGATAGGATGGATGCCACCATCAATGATAGTGAAAAATTAATTGAAAGCAGGACCTATGAGATTGGTGCAGGATCTTTAGTCGTGTCTCTTACAATACTTTCTCTGCTTAGGGATACAGAAAATTTCCCAGCATGGGGAATGATACCAACTGCAATAATCTGGTGCCTATTTACGCTATGTATAATTTTACATTATTGGTCTCAATTTATTTCTAAGCATTCTGCAGAGAAAATGTCAGAAATTATCCATCAGAAGATACGACAAAATGAGAAATATGATGATAAAGAACTAAATACAATACAGAAGAAAATATTTATCACAGCAAGTATCTTAAATAAGATAATTCCCATAATGCTAATTTTAGGCATTATAGCACTTATGGCATTTACAATTTATTGCTTATTTAGAGTATGAATGAAAACAAAAATTGGCCTAAACCATCCAACTACGAAGAAAGAGGGTATACACCTAGACCAGCAAGGCCAGTACCCCCTCCTACAGAGAAAAAAGTATTTTACCGATGCTATCCAGCCCGGCGGATTGTATTTGCTTGATGAGCCCGAGAACTCACTTTCTGCAGAAATGCAAATAGAATTGGTCCACTTCCTTCATGGGATGATAAGGATGTATGATTGTCAGTTCATCCTCTCATCGCATAGTCCATTTATCCTATCATTGCCAGGGGCAAAGATATACAATATGGATTCCGAGCCGGTCACTACTTGCAAATGGACAGATCTCCCCAATGTCAGACTCTACTACGATTTCTTCATCGGGCATGAGTCTGAGTTCTGATATGGCTTTTATAATGTCCCGTGTATATCAATATCTATATCGTCATTTTTTGACTTAATATATTTTCTATATAGGACAATAGCAACTACTACTGCTGCAAGTATTCCTAACCCCAATACACTTAAGATATAAATACCAAGTCCAGGAAATCCTGAGTTAAACGAATCATAAACAATGTAAATTAAAAACAATATTGGAAGGATGAAAATTCCCCCACTTTCGCTACTTCTTGCCATACTAAAACACTCCTATAATTTTAATGTTAATAATTAATTCCCTGCAGATACACCTGCGATTATAAAAATAAATAAACCGATAACTGCGAACATGATTGCGTCGTATTTTTAAGTTTTACGATACAAAACTACACCCGCATTTTGACAACTTTTGTCAAAGAAAATTTTTCTGTAGAAAGCACCTCCCATAAAAACGGGCAGGAAAAGCCGTGGTTCCATGCCCAAAGTTGATTATAAGATTATTAGATGACAGGTACATCTGACATATGCGCTTGGCAGGTGAATAACTGGAAAGGGTGAATAATTTTATGAAATAAATTCAGTAAATTTGAGGTATGATCAAGCGGCACTATTCATATTTCATTGCAGGAGCGATATGGGCCATCCCCGGGATCAATATCGCACTCAAAGGATTCAGGGCCTATATGCTGATAAGAGGTGGCGATATCTGGTGGCTGATGGGAACTACCATTGCCGTAGCGCTCTTCTTTTTCATTATCTTCCGCAAGGTCTCAAGGCGATACACTGAAAGGATCTCCACATTGCCCGAGAGGGTTATGATATGGCAGATATTTCCACCTAAGGGTTGGATCCTGCTGCTGTTTATGATGGGGCTTGGGATTGCCCTTAAGTATATCCCCGGGATACCGATGGCATTTACCGCATCGTTCTATTCTGGACTTGGCTCCATGCTCGTTGTCGCAGCAGTGAGATTTATGGCTGCCGCCAGAGTTGCATAGCAGATTTTATTTCGTATATTTACATCACGAACAAATATAAAACTAAAGAATATGGAAAATAAAGAGAAAGTATTGGCAGCGATGAAACAGGCTGGTGAGCCCCTTAATGCAGGTAAAATAGCAGAGTTGAGCGGTCTTGACCGTAAAGATGTGGATAAGGCGATGAAAGTGCTCAAAGAGGAGGGTGCCATCGTATCACCTGTCCGCTGCAAATGGGAACCTGCAAAGTAATCCATTAGCAATATCAGACAACAAGGGAGGCTCCCCTCAAAAGTCAGATTGGCTTAGAGGGGTGCCTCTTTTTTTGCACTTCGGCAAATTTGACCAATTTGTCGGCCTAACTGAAAAATTCTTTTCATCTGGTTGCCATACTTTTGCAGTCGAAAAATTAATGTAGAAAAATATACATTTTAACTCATGGCAACACTTAAACCAAAAAAGACAAAAATCGAGGACACCGTGGTAGGTGCGTATCAGAAAGTAGAAGACACAGTAGTAGGAACTTATCAGAAAATCAAGGATGCTGTCGTAGGGACATACCAGAAAATCGAGGACAAGTTCGTGGAGAAATTCCTTGAAAATGATGAAGACAAAGACAGTAATATTTAAAGAACCCCTTCATCATGTATGCCTGATGCATGGAGTGAAGCAGACCTTTGGAAGGATGCCGTTCCTCAATAAAAAGGTGCTCGAGATCAAGGGGGAGCTTGTGGCAATTGACAATATATTGCCACCGCCCCCAATGATGAGCTACCCCGACAGGAAAAACTCCACCAGAGGTGTGAGAAATATGGTAGGGGTCTCATATTGGAAGGAGAAACTTTCTATTGAGTACAGGGAGGAGATGTGCACTCCGGAGGAGATTACTGCCTTTATCAATAGCCTTATCGAAGATTATCTCCATTTCAGACATCCATTTATGAAGACAATAGTCAAAGATGGCACTATCTATGAAGAGTCAACAGACCATCTGATTGCTGAGATTTTATAGCATTACCGTCAGTCTCTGGACAAGGACTGGCGGTATGCTTTTGGAGAGACCCCTTCAACCCTCTTAAAGTATTTTCCAAAGACTGATTGTGAAGGGAAATCCAGTTCGTCACTTATCTCTTGGATAGTCATCGATGTGGAAGAAAGGCAGCTTTTGGCATACAAGACCACATGTTTCTCTATCCAGTCAAGGGCGGTCATGCCGGTCTCCTGTTTGAGCATAGTGGAAAGATATTTGCTGGTCACACAAAGTTTGTCGGCGTAGAATCCGATGTCACGCTGAGTTTTGAAATTCTCTGCCACCAGTGACATGAATTTTTCACATTTTTCCTGTTGGATAGTCATAGCAGCCGGCTGGCTTTGCAGACCATGCATATAATACCCAAGACCGTAATAATAGGCTGAAAAGAGGTGTCTGATGATCTCCTCCCTATAAGGATTGTCTGGCTGCTTCATCAGACTTGAGACCTGCCTGTAAACAGATGTAAGGACATCTATGACCTCCACTGAGACGCTATAGAATTGGGTATCTTTGATAAAGAGCCTCTCCTGCAGACTGACAGGGAGATTCAGCGAATCTGTAAAGTCCTGGTTCATCACCATACCGAAACCGACAAACTCATCATCGACCTCGATAGACTCCACCACCTGACCGGGGAGGAACAGGGCCACAGCAGGGGCTTTGAGGGACCACATACGAAAATCCACCAGACAGGAAAACTGTCCGGAGGTGATCACAATCTGGGTCACCTTCTTTATTTTATGAGGAAAGCGGAGCCCCTTCAGCAGACTCTCACTATCCAGCAGTTCGATATCTTCCAGCATAATATCGGATTTAAGCACAAATTTACCAAATCGGAAGAATTGAACAAATATTCCTGAAACCATAGGAATTTTGGAAGAAATCTGAGGAAAATTTGACCAATATGACTGAAAATAAAGTACTTTTGCTATGAAAAAGAATAGGACGATTATGCTTGCATACACATATATTGATAAAGGAAGATTGTGAGACGTGCGGAAAATGCCATTTTCTGAAAGGGAGGGATGCCGAAATGCTCTATGCCGACTATATCGAAGGGAAACGGAGCTATATTGATATCACAATGGAGATCAGAGACCGCTCCATCCAAAAGTAAACGGGCACGAAATCGTGGGTTTCCGTGCCCAAACAGCCCGCCAAACGGTAAACGGGCACGGAAAGGGCCGAATCTGTGCCCAAACTGCCCAGTTTTACTCTTCCCTGCTGAATTTTTTGGTCACCAGCTTGTCAAATGCTGCCAGGAGTCCGGGGAGGACAAATATTATAAGCAATATGGCCGAGAATGCCCCCACGGAGATGCTGCCGAGGATTGATGAGATGGTAGGATCTGTCAGCAACAGCGACATTATATAAGGGCACAATATCAGTATCATCCCTGAAGTCATAATCGAATGGATAGAGTTCTTATATGCCTTCCGGAGTGATTTGTCGATAGGGAGTCCCATCCTTTTCTCCCTGTAGTAGTCGGTAAAGAGGATTGCATAGTCTATTGTAGCTCCCATCAGAATGCTCTGAGTCACCAGATAGGCCAGATAATTCAACGATTGTCCCCCAAATCCACCTACAAATACGCAGATATAGACGGCAGTCATAACAATCATCAGGAGGAATATTGGAATTGCCAGCGACTTGAAAGTCAAGGCAACAACCAGGAATATGACTGAAATTGTCAGCAATGTCACCTCCATCATCTCACGGGCAAACCCGTCGCTCATCTCCTTGTACATGACAGACTCACCTATGAGATACCATTCACCATCAAATGCCTCTTCGCACCTGTCATTGAGGCGTGAGATATAGTCAAAGGTCTGTGGCCCCTCCACCGGATAGTCAGATACGATGGTCGCTATCGAATATTTCTCCCCACGGAGATTGGCAAGCCCTTCGGTCATGGTCTGCTGCAAGGTGCGGATACCCTCTTTTGCAGAATCGTCAATAAAACGGCCATACATCGGGTCGGTGAGCAATGGTCCGGTGATGAAATCTATGATACTTGACAAAGAGAGGGTGATGGTATCTGTATCACAAACAGTACTGCCATAATACATAAACAGCAGGTCCACATCGCTTTGGGCCACCTCCATCCCCGCCTTGCGGAGTGCAGAGCCAATCTCCACCGGCGAAAATTTCTTCTCTGATGCCACCATATCCATAAGCTCTTCCAATGGGGTAGGCTCCACCACTGGCAGAGGGAGTTCCTCCTGCTTGGGCCCCTCTGGTACAACAGGCTGCTCCAGTGCAGCTGTCAAAATGAGGGTGTCCTGGGAAACAAGTGGTGCAGATATGGTATCTGCCGGCACCTCAATTGGTGACTCTATCAGTGCAATAGCCGGCTGACTGACCGAGGCCATTGCTGAATCTATCTGGTTTCTGACAGAGGTGAGTTCCCTTTTCTGATCGTCAGAGATCATCTTCGCATAGATATTGCGGCTGAGGATCTTGTCTGTGATATAGTGTACAAACTCCTCGGGGGTCATCAGAGATTTGGCACGTCCCGCCATTCTGTAGATGGCAGAGGCCTGTCTGCGGTCAAATCCGAGGAAATCTGCCATCTCCTGGGATGTAAGGGGGCGGGTGGAGTTCTGCGCTGTAAATCTGGACTCTACGACTGCAGTTGTATCCTGGAGTGCCAGGGTATCTGCTGTTTGTGCCGGTACATCTGTAATTGCCTCTTCCGGCAATGGGAGATCTCCCCCTTCTTCGGCCAATACCTCTGCTTCAGTCTCTGCCACTGTCTCAGCCTCAGCCTCTGTCTCTGTCTCAGGCCCCGCCTCATCTGATGAGAACTTCTCCATTGCCTGCTGCATCATACTCTCCATATCGAACCCGCCAACCAGCTCTGCCGGGAGATTGGATACCAGACTCTCAATATCGGCAAAACTCATCCTCTCATCCCTTTGAGGATGGGTGGCAGCATGGTAGAGGATGCCCAGCATATCTGCATTGAAAAGGGTGGTGTCCACTGTTTCTGCCCCACCGGGGATCATGGATGAGAGTCCTCCGATATAGCCCATCAGCTCCTGCGGGGTCCGCTCCTTGAGAAGGGTAGAGGGGTAACTCATTGCCATTGCCACATTGGGGTCATCAGACAGGGAGTCAATAACGGGTATCACCCTCTCTTCCTCGTTGTTCCCGTACAGCAGCACTACCTGGTTCTGAGGGGGGAATTCTCTGGTGATATCAGTGGGCCAGGTGTTTGAGAATCCGATTTTTGTCTTTTGTGACATAAAATACGATGATGCAAACAGTACCACAAACACTATCACTATCAGCACACGGAAATTAACCTCAAACTTTGACAATTTGTATGTATGTAGCAGTGGTACCCTCTTCTCGGTCTTCTGGATAGCCTTGTCAAATGCAAGAACCAGGGCAGGGAGTACCAGATATATTGACACCAGGCTCAGGAAGACCCCTTTTGACAGGACAACTCCCATATCCAGACCTATCTTGAAATCCATAAAGGCCAGCATCAGCATACAAAGAATCGTGGTCATCGAGCTGCCAAGGATAGTAGGGGTGGCATCAGCCAGGGCCCGGGTCATCGCAACCACCTTTTCCGGGAAATCTCTTCTGGTCTGGCGGTAACGGTTCATCAGAATGATCGAATAGTCCATCGACAGGATCAGCTGAAGGATGGCAGCAATCGTATTGGTCACCACAGAGACACCGGGGAGAAATGCATTGGTCCCGATATTTATAGCCACTGCAATCCCTATCGCAATAAGGAAAAGGAGAACTTCCACTATAGACGAACACATTATGACCAGAATCGTGGTAAGAATGGTGACCCCTACAACTATGATGAAATTCATATTGTCAGGGAGGAGATTGGTTGACGCAGTCTCCACTACCGCAGCCTCCCCGTATCTTTGGCTGATCGATCCGGCCACCGCCCCAGGGTCGGTACCCGGGTCGAGGATGAGCTGGTATAAAGTGTAACTGTCACTTCTCCTTTGGCCCATTATGGCCAGAACCCCATCTGTCCCCGACAACTCCTCTGCCAGGGAGTCTGTCACCGCCTCATTGGCAAACATGGCATTGACACCTGCACCATTCAAATCTATTCCGCTGAAGGCCTCTTTCATACGGTCCAGACCATGTTTCATCCTGGAATCGTCCGGGAGGTATGCCGTCATATCCGAGACGACATTTACCTTGGGAAAGAGGAAGATGCTCCCCACAAAAAGCGAGGCCATCAGAGCCAGCATCAAGTGTCTGTATTTGATAAGAATATGTGCAAAATGGTTCATAAATATCCTTTTCAAGTATTGTCCTGTGCATCGCGCAAATGCAACTTGCAAATGTATAATATTTTGAAGAAATTTATGGTATCAAATTTTCAAGTTGCCGCCATAACAAAGTTTGCAGGGATATAGCCAACAGTGGCCGCTGGGTGAATTCGGAGCATATGTACCCATTTTTCAAGTCAGTATCTTTATACCTGTATCTTAAAATACTGGGTACAAATATTTTCGGACGGGCCAAGCGTAACAGATGTACAAACCAGTACCGGAAGCTACCATTTCGACACCATTTCCGATATGGAAGACAGCTACCTCATCTGTAAAACAAGTGCCGGGATTACAGGCTACATCCCTCTCAATACCGGATATATGGTAAAAAATGGGAACCAGTACACCATACACCTCAAATCCAAATCTGTAACAGTGACTGTAGGGAAGTAAGAAGGGTTCCCACCGGGGAGATTATACGATCTTGGCTATCTGGTCCTGGTATTTGTGTGAGATGGGGATGCTTTCATAACCCTCCTGATTGAGCTCCGCTACGATCAGGCCTGCCGGGTTCCTGTGGACAATCTTTATAAAAGCGGGATTGACGAAATAAGACCTGTGACACCTGATGAGTCCGTGCTGCTTAAGGTTCTCTTCCAGTGCCTTCATGGATGATCTGAGGACAAACTTCTGGGGTTTGCCTTTGTCGAGGTAGTGTATCTGGGCATAATTGTCCTCGGACTTGATGTAGAGTACAGCCTCGGGAGCTATGACAAAACGGAGTTTCTGGTATTCATCATAGAATCTTATCAGGGAACTGTTGTCACTATTTTGTGACAGCGAAGCGATCCTGCTCTTGGCCTCCAGTCCGGCCCATATGAAAAGATATGGATAGATACAGGTGGCAGCAGTTATCTTCAGCGCTTTTCCTACAAGTTCGTAATAGGGAGGGGCACTCTGCATCATCAATGAGAGATACATGGCCATAAAGAGCGATACAATCAGCACTTCTGCTATGCACCACAATCCATATTCTATGCGTGAGAGACTCCTGACCTTACATATGAAATAGAGCCAGCTTCTGGTGATGGACATCGATGTCAGCAGGATGCAAAACAACATTGTTACATTGAATGTAAATGATGAATTTTCCATCGTGAGCAGCGACTTTATCGCAAAAGGTTCGTAAAACACCACGAACAGCAGGAAGAATACCGGTAGTGCTACAGCGTGTAGAAGCATGCTGTGAGCCCCGGTAATCATAGTATTGTTTCTCTCCATTTTCACCAATTTTATTTAGGGACAAAAGTAAAAATTTTTATCAAATTCCCCTAAATAAGCTGTTTTCATCCCTAAATATACGTATTTACCACTATTATTCGTCTCTTTTCCACAATTTCTTCAGGATGGGATGGAGTCGCCATAACTTTGCCGCACAAAAGAACTAATGACAGCCATGATCACATGTATTGCTTTGACAATTATTGTATATTGTATCAGAAAAATCAAGAACCTTTCAAATAACTCATAATAATGAATCCTATTTATAGAAAATTCCAGAAGATGAGGGAGAAGTACATTGATACCCTCGCAAAACTTTATGAATACTCGGCCACCGTATATCAGAAGGTACAGTTCACTCAGTGGTACGACACCAAAGAGGGTGGATATACATTCGGATCATTTAAGGAGAAAGCAGACAGCATATCGAAGATACTTACCCAATATGGTATAGGCTCGGGTGACAAAGTCGCAATCTTTTCGCAGAGCATGCCCAACTGGTCAGTAGCATTTTTCTCCACTGTGGCATTTGGGAGAATATCTATCCCCATCCTCCCTGACTGTTCAGAAAATGAGGTAACGAATATCATCAACCACTCAGAGAGCAAGGTGATTTTCGTCTCGAAGCGCCTTGCCTCCAGAATCAGCCCCCAGATAATGGAGAGGATGACCCTGGTGATCGAGCTTGACTCTTTTGATATCATCAAGGCAGATGATGAGAAGTTTACCTGCGATGGGCGCGCCTCAGTTCCCACTCCAGATGATATTGCTACCATAATCTATACCTCAGGAACCACAGGCAATGCCAAAGGGGTGGTTCTGAGCCACAGAAATCTCGCATCGAATGTCATCACCTGCTACCACTCCTGCAAAAGAACTACCAAGGACAGTCACCTCTCCATCCTCCCTTTGGCCCACGCACTGGAGATGACCCTCGGTATGCTCTATCCTATGTACACAGGTGTCACCGTATATTACCTTCCAAAGCCGCCTGTGGCATCTCTTATGCTGAAGGCGTTGAAGAAGGTGAGACCCACCACTATGCTCACCGTCCCGATGATCATCGAAAAGATCTACAAAGCGAGCATTCTCCCTACCATCCAGAAAAGCCGCACCTTGTCGTGGATGAACGTCCATATGAACGGGCTGATGTGCAGGATTATCGGCATCAAACTCAAAAAGACCTTCGGTGGACGTGTGACATTTTTCGGAATTGGGGGTGCCAAGCTTGATCCGGAGGTGGAGGCTTTCCTTCTCAAGGCCAAGTTCCCATATGCCATCGGATATGGTCTGACCGAGACAGCTCCCCTTATCGGCTATGCAATGCACGGATGGAGAGGTGTCGGCGTGATGGGCTACCCTGTATACAATGTGCAATTGAAGCTGCACAATGTGAATCCCGAGACTGGAGAGGGTGAGATCATCGCAAAGGGGCCCAATGTGATGTTGGGCTATTATAAGGATCCGGTACGTACAAAAAGTGTCTTCACCGAAGACGGCTGGTTCCGCACAAGTGATGTGGCGGTGCAGGACGAAAAGGGGAGGTTCTATATCAAGGGTCGCACCAGCAACATGATTCTCGGTCCGTCCGGAGAAAATATCTACCCCGAGGAGATTGAGAATGTACTTAACAATGTGGAGGGTGTCAGCGAATCGATCGTAGTCGAGCGCAACGGCAGGCTCATTGCACTTGTGCAGCCTATGGAGAATTTCATAGATTGGGACAATGAGAGCGAGGAGAAGATTTACCAGAAGCTGGATGAGTGGAAAAAGAAAATCCTCAGCATCACCAACCGCAATGTGAACAAATCCTCGCAGGTGAGCTCAGTGGAGGTTATGAAGGAGCCTTTCGAGAAGACCGCTACACAGAAGATACGCCGCTTCAGATACAAGGATTCCGCCCCTACAATTGAAGAGGAGAAGAGACAGTAAATGAAACAAGTCAACAGGTATTCTCTCTCTGAAGAGATTCTCAACACCATTACGCACGGCGTGGGGTTATTGATGGGGATAGCTGTATGCACGCTCTTCCTCATCAAGGGAGGTGCCCAGGACTTCTGGATTGCCACTTTCAGCCTTATCCTCTATATGGCCGGTGTCTGCAGCTCGTATGCTGCATCGACCATATATCACTCCATTCCAGCTTCGCGGGTCCGTGGGAAGGCAACTGCCCGGAAATTTGACCATGCAGCCATCTACTGGCACATAGCAGGGAGTTACTCCCCCCTTACCCTCATTGCCATGCGGACTGGGGGGGAGGCTGAATGGGCGTGGGTGATATTCGGTTTCGTGTGGTTTTGTGCACTTTTGGGGACAGTACTGAGCTTCCGCAAGATGGAGGACCACAGCCATTTGGAGACAGCGTGCTATGTCCTGATGGGATTGACCATTCTGGTGGCTTTCAAGCCTTTCTATGACACCTGCGGACTTGAAGTGGTGCTATGGGTCGTAGGCGAGGGGATAGCATATATCACCGGGGCCATTCTGTATAGCTTCAAAAATGTGCGGTACATCCACTCTCTATTCCATGTGTTTGTCATTTTGGGTGATGTATGCCATATGATAGCTACCTGGAAGGTGCTGCAGATGTTCTGAGAGATTTACCACACAAAAGGGAAAGTGTCCCTATATTGCCGAAAGTATTGAAGTCTATTGAGCCAGATAAAACTGGTTTATACGAGTAAAGGTATGCAATATTGGCTTGAATTGCAATTTAGATGGCCCTTCCCCGGCCAGGTCTGCAAAAAAGTGTCCGACCTGGCCGACAGTGCAAAAGGCAACACATTGATTAAGTGCATATTACCCCAAAAACCACCGGCCAGGTCTAACACAAAAAAGCAGACCTGGCCGAAAAACGAAACATCTAAAAGAGCAAAATCTAAATCCGGCACGGAAAGGGCCGAATCTGTGCCCAAACTGCCCACCGGACTTATTCTACCATATAAATGGGATGACCTTATATTTCACACGCATCTGATACTCCTTGTAACCATCAAGACCAGCCGCCAGAACCATCTCTTCATTCCTTATCCTCTTGGCAATCACAGGAAAATATCCAATCATAATGACAAATGATATTGGCGAACCGAGGACCAGTGGCATAGACAGGAACATTATGACTGTCGCCAAGTACATCGGATGACGGACCATACCATATAACCCGGTATCAATGACTTTCTGCCCCTTCTGCACCTCAATGGTCCTGGAGAGATATTCGTTCTCCCGCAACACTTCCGCATATAAAATATATGACAGAATGAAAATGGCCGCCGCTACCCACACTACCCACTCCGGCAACATCCACCAACCATATCTCCAATTCAGACCCGCTGTGACAAATGAAACTACGAACAGCACACCACTCAAAGCCACGACTCTCTTCTGTTCACCTTCTTTCTCCCTGGCATCCAATCTTTTGCGAAGCAACCCCTGATTCTTGACCATCATAACCACTCCCGCTATGAGCATAGGAACAAACAGAACACCCATAAGAAGCCAGCCCTGCCAATAACCAAATGATCCTGCAGGGAGAAATACCATCAGTCCGACCAAAATGATTCCAGCAGACAATTTAACCAATGCCTGTACCAATAAATTACTATTCATTCTCCAGCTGTATTAATCTGTTCGCAATCTCATCAGGACGATCGACAAGAAGTTGTCCATGATTCATCCCCTTGAAAACTTCAACTGACGTATCTGGGTGCAATGCCATCAAATGCCTCACCTGAGGTTTGGCGACAAATGCCTCCTTGGTTCCATACCAGTAATGGATATCGGCCCCTGATATACTTTCAAGTCTTGTGGTATAGACCGATGTGTATCCGTCCAGGACAGCATTGCTCCCCCCATAAGGATATACCTTTTTGCATTCATCAAGCAAGACATCAAAATAATGGGAATGAAATACCCACCTCCAGAATCGTGTCCAATGGTAGCAGCTCCACACATTGGCACACTGAAGATATTTCAATGGGCCGACAAGCCAGCGGGGAAGCGGCAATAGGGGAGCAGCATCCAATATCGCATGTCTGACTGACACTTCATCTCTTTCAAGAATTCGTGACAGAATCTTCCCGCCAAGAGAGAGTCCATAAGCTATATCAAGATGACCTCCATAATTCTTTTTGATATATTCAGATACCTGCCTGGCCTGGTCATCAATGGAAGTGAATTCTGTATGACGACCCAATGTAAACCCATCCACCTGAACGGCAATGATATAGAACCTCTTCTCCAGCATACCGATAAGGGGGAGGAATATCTCGTATGATACTCCCAAGCCAGGAATAAGCATAAGAGTAGGAGAGGCTACATTACCAAAAATCTTGAAGTCCATGGAGTCCAATAAAACATTATTTATACGAGTAAAGTTATGCAATATTGATTTGAATTGCAAGACAGATGGCACCTCCCCGAGATAGCCCCGCTCCCGGCCAGGTCTGCAAAAAAGTGTCCGACCTGTCCGAAAACTCCAAAACCAACACACTGAGTAACTGATACTTACTCCAAAAGCAACCGGCCAGGCCTAACAAAAAAATGCAGACCTGGCCGGGAACCTACCTCTCTGAACCATCAGATATTCTGAAGTTCCTGAATCTGTTTCAGAATCTCTGCCGATTTGGCGACAATCTTACGATTTATACGATAGCCTACGAATCCACCTATGATGACTCCTAACGCTGAACCGCTAAGAAATCCCATCTGCATCGGACTGGGCTCCATATTTGTAAGTACCTCATAGGCTAACCAGGATACCCACAAAAGGATCAATGGAAGTCCTATCTTTATCCACTCGTGATAATGTGTCTTTACTTTATTCAATTTCTCCGCTACATCCACCAGATTTCCCTGGGTAAAATCCATATTCTTCAATGTACATCTCTGCTTAATCGTAATCCATAAGCAGACCGCCAACATGATATCTGTAGCCACGATAAAATACAACGAAAGTCCAAATTTATAAAATATCCATGTGCAATAGGGTACTGAAAGCATACCGACAAAGATGGTTGCCGCTATTATTCTCGTCATATCCGACCTCTTGGAGATCATCGAATTACGGATATGGGTATCACTGATAATGGTCTGTTTATCAAGTTTCTTCTTGAGTATGGCAACCTGTGAGCGCATCTCTTCAAGTTCCTGAGAGTATATATTATTTTCCATGTTCTGTACAATTTATTCGTTTGACATTTTTTTAAGCTGTTCCTTGATCCTGACAAGACGTACCGACACATTCTTGGCCGATATTCCGACGATAGCTCCAATCTCATCATAACTGAGGTTCTCCAGCCACAGAAGAACTATGGCACGATCAAAAGGTCCGAGTTTATTGATCCTATCTCTCAGCATCTGAACCTGTTTGGTATCATCATCCGAATCAGAGAACAAATTGATATCCATCGTCAGGGGCAGCGTCTCCACCATGCGACTCTTTTTTCTTTCAGATGATATGCAGGTATTCAGGCTGATACGATATATCCAAGTCCTGACATTGCTCTCACCCCTAAATTTTGGGAATCCCTTCCAGAGATTTATCAGAATCTCCTGAAAGAGATCCGCGACCTCTTCGGGATTGTTTGAGAACATATAGCAGACAGTATATATCGTCCCTTTATGCTCCCTTACGGTTTGTGCGAATTCCAATTCCATACTTTTTTTGATTCTTTTGTTTTGCACATTAGACGCCCAAATTAGCCATTTGCTACAAGACTGAAGCAAATATTTTTCATTTTCCCCTTTTGCCCAGGCGATTGGCCACAAACATCAGGACGATGCTGAGGAGGAAAAGGGCAGCAGCAATATTATGGGTCAGGCCCCAACCTTTTGTATTGAATATGTAGAGGCATGGGGCTAGGAAGAGGAGGATAGAGAGCAATATCAGGGGCGTATAATATTTTGACGAATATTGCGTTGCAATATCCTCGCTGCCATCTTTTGGGCAGACATGGGAATTATCATTTGCCCACTGGCTCACTGTAGGGGCAATCAGCTCCATTGCCCTTTCATAGTCCTGCCCGGCCACATATATGGCAATGCCGGGGAGAGGGCCGTGCGCACCTGTCCTCTGGTCCGCCGTCTCATCGTGGAGACGGAACGCAATACCATTGACCTCCAATATATTTGCCACCACATTGGCCTCGACGCTGCCGTCGCATCTGTATAGCAGTTCCTCATTCATTTCCATTGATATTCATTTATTGCAACGCATTCCGGGCCCGGTGGACTAAAAAGCCTTCTACCTGGCCCATAAGCAAAACCATAACACCTTAACCAACAACAATTTGCATGCAAGCAAGTGGGCCCGATAGAAGCAAAACAAGTCCACCTGGCCCGAAGGCGACATGTCTGCTACTCCTTCATTGTTCTTCCTAATAATCCAAGAGCCTTCCGTAATCGTTCCAATCGCCGTAGAGCTTCCCTTGGCGGGTCTGCTCAATCAGGCGGGCAAGGGCCTTCTCGTATGCCTCGGGGTGCCTCTTTTTGCTGAACGCGACATTGTACGCCCGGACACGCTGATAGAGTGGGGGGAACTGGGTGAAATTAGTCCAGGCTCCCGCATCCTTCAGAGCTGCAGCCACTTCGGGATCCACCTCGAATCGGGCAATATCCATTTCGGGAAGTGCATCCCTCCCTGCCTGGGTCATCTGCCCCAGTTTCTCAAGCCTACGGCAACGCTCCTTGTTCAGCTCAGTCCAAGGGCTGTTCTTCCTCCTGGGGGAAAACCGCTGCATCGTGACCCCGTCAATCTTTTTCATCACACTGTCTATCCACCCGAAGCACAATGCCTCCTCGACAGCATCCAGATAATAAAGGCAATTGTCATCGGCAGGTCTGCCCCGCTTGACCGGCACCCAGCACTCCGCCTGGCTCCCTGCATTCCCCTGCAGCCACTCACGGAACTCCCCGCGGCTATTTATATTTAGGATATTGTGCATACTTATTAGAATTAATACAAAGTAAAGTATTTTATTTCACATAATTAACTTATTGGTCCCAATTCTGGTCTCTAGTCCTGGTCCAGTTTCCTGCTCCGGCTCGGGCCAGGTCTGCAAAAAAAATGCCTACTCCGCACTTCGGCTTCTGCTCCCGTCCAGGTCTGCTGAAAATGTCTGCTCCGCACCTAGACTTCTGCTCCCGGCCAGGTCTGCTGAAAAGTGTCCTACCTGGCCGAAGTCCCAAAAGACAACATCCTGAATAACTGACATTTATCATAAAAGCGACCGGCCAGGTCTAACAAAAAAAAGCAGACCTGGCCGGAATAGTGATATTCAATCCTCTTTTCACAACTTGCTGTCAATCGAGTTTCTGAATACGAAATATCTTTGGTAGAGGTATTCGCAGACGAAATTGAGTCCCATATTGATGCCTGTCACGAGATAGCCGTTCCACATCAGGGTGTCAGCAAGATAGCTGCCGAGAAGGGTGGTGGCTGGGGTAAATACGGCGTAGAAGGCCAATACCTTCATCATGGCCACAGGTACATTTGCAGCAGAGCGGAATGTGAATTTTCTGTTCAGTGTAAAGTTCCACAATATCGAGCAGAGGAGTGCGATAAGGTAGCACGGCCAATAGCTCCACCCGCTGATCTCATTGAGCAGGGCAAAAACCCCGATTTCGATCAGTCCGGCACTCGCCGAAAACATTGTGAATTTGATGAATCTTATGTATTCTTTCATAGGTTCAGGTTATTTGAGTTGGGATACAAAAAATGAGACAGCGTGCTGGACGACTCTCTTGAGCTTGCGGGTAATCATGTGGTTTTCACCTTCTACCACTATCAGCTCAGCCTCCTGGGTATATGATTCTACGTATTTACGGCTGCAGGACATTGGGACAATCGAATCCTTGCTTCCGTGGATGAGCCTTACCGGTCCGGTATATTCCTTGGCAGTACCATAGATATCAAGCTCCTGGGTGGTGAGGATATATTCCCTGCCGAGCCTCATCATTCCGAAGCACTTGACATATTCCGGAGGGTCTGCAGGATTGAACTCAGCGCCGAAGAACTTACCACCCTTGCAGGCGTCCTGGATGACCGAACCGGGGGCAATCAGGACAAGTGCATCAGGAGATTCCCCCTCAGAGGCCAGAATACCCGCAGCCATGGATGCGACCACGCCCCCTTGGGAATGCCCCAGCAGGCCTATTTTGGTGACATATGGCAGCGACTTGGCATACTCCCACATTGCGAGTGCATCCTCAATCTCTTTGCCCACTGTCATCAGCTCCATCTTCCCTTCGCTCTTCCAATGCCCACCGAAATCAAAACATATCGATGCGATCCCCTCCTTTGCCAATGCCTTGGCAAGTGCAGGGATGGGTACAATATTCTTGCTCGAGAAAATGCCGTGCATAAGGATGACCATCGGACATTTGTCATTGTCCTGATCAAAATCATCCGGGAGGGTAACTTCCATTGCAAGACCCCCCTGCGGGCCATGGACCTTGTATTCCCTGGAGAACCCGGGGAGTGCAAAGGCCGCAAATATCAGAGTCAGAAGAAAATGTCTCATAGCATCAGAGCAGTTATCTGATAAAGTGCATGGCATCCCAGGGTTCATCTGAGGGGCGGCCTGGGGCTTTCCCGCCATTGGTGGATTTCAGGAGCCAGGCCATATTGCGTGCAAGTGTCTGCATGGTCTGCATACCCTCTTTGTCCATAGCGGCTTCGCCCGGGGTCCTGCCGTAGACGATATTCCAATACTGGGATGTCACCACCGGCATATTCATCATCTGGAATGGCATATTCAGACTTTCGAAAGCGGCAGTGGCACCTCCTCTGCGGCACACAGCAATGGATGCAGCGGGCTTTCCCGATATGCTTGCCCCGTTGGAATAGAATGCACGCTGGATAATGGAGAGCAATGCACCGTTGGGCTGGCCATAATAAACAGGGGAACCGACAATCAGGGCATTTGCATCTGCAAATTTTTCTGATATCCGATTGCAGACATCGTCATCAAACACACAACGGCCCAACCCTTCGGATGCGCACTGATTGCAGGCACTGCAACCACGGACCGGCTTGTTCCCAATCCATACTATCTCGCTTCCAATACCTTCTTTTGCCAATTGATTTGCCACCTCTGCCAATGCAGCAGCGGTATTTCCCTCTTTGCGGGGACTTCCGTTTATAAGCAATACTTTCATAGGTTTCATTTTACAAATACAATTATTCCCCCTTTTTTATCCTGTCTATCACCTCCTTGTCTGCAGGGAGCCACTCTACACTGTCGAGGGTTCCGGTTGTCAGCCAACAAGCAGATTTGTGTTCCCTGAGTTCAATTTCACCTGCCTCAATACTGCATAGATAGCAGTGCATCGTCAGGTGGAATGACGGATAATCATAATCGGTGGTACAAAGAAATTTGCCGACATATATATCAATCCCGAGTTCCTCCTGGATTTCGCGTTTGAGGGCCGATTCGGGAGCCTCTCCAGGCTCAATTTTACCGCCGGGGAACTCCCACATTCCCTCAAACTCACCATATCCCCGCTGCGTGGCAAAGTATTCTCCGCCGTTATGTATAATTGCCGCTACGACTTCAATCTTTTTCATTTCTTCTGTTCTATTGCCCTTTCCAAGGCCTGTCTGCCTGCTTCAGTCATCAATCCCCGCTCCTCAAGATCCCTGCAGCGCTCCATATTGAGCTGCGTCCAATGGCTTTTGGGCCGGCGAGGGGAGAGGCGCTGCACCAGACGGCCGTCGGGCAAACGCTTGAGGGTGCTGTCAATCCATCCGAAACACAAGGCCTCCTCTACCACATCGATGTAGGGAAGTACCCCTAGCGGGGGAGTCTTGCTCCGGCTCATAGCGACCCAGCACTCCGCCTGGCTCTCCGCATTCCCCAGCAGCCACTCACGGAACTCCCCGCGGCTATTGATATTTAGGATATTGTGCATAATAATTGGCATTACCACAAAGTAAAGAATTTTATTTCATAAAATGGGCATAGGGGAGACAAATATTGGCAACAATGAGACATATTGTACTATGTAAAAACCGCCGTAGTTACATTACTGCAAGTACGGCGGTCTTTATTTCATCTCAAAATTTGGGATTTACTTTCCGAAGCGTGTTTTTGCGATTGCGAACATGTCCTTGTAGCGGAAACCGATCATTGCCATGAGGGAGCGTTGCATGATTGCAAAGCAGGCGATGAATGCGAACGGGCCGAAGGTGTAGTCGTACC
>JAZRHK010000041.1:0-14594 GCA_045644725.1 Candidatus Coprenecus sp.
CAACGATTTCTGATTCTGATGCAATGCTTGATGCAGTACCACCGACGTGGAAGGTACGTAGTGTCAACTGAGTACCTGGCTCACCGATTGATTGTGCTGCGATAACACCGACAACTTCACCTTTTTCAACCATTCTGCCGGTAGCAAGGTTACGGCCGTAACATTTTGCACAAACACCTTTCTTCGATTCACAGGTAAGAACTGAACGGATCTCCACCTGCTCGATAGGAAGTTTGCCAATCTGTTCAGCTATCTCTTCTGTGATTTGCTCACCTGCAGGGATAATGAGTTCACCTGTTAGAGGATTGTATATGTCGTGTACTGATGTTCTACCGAGAATTCTTTCAGCAAGTGATTCTACCACCTCATCTTTATTCTTGATAGCAGTAGCGATCTGACCTCTTAGTGTTCCACAGTCTTCTTCGTTGATGATAACATCGTGCGATACGTCTACAAGACGACGGGTCAAGTAACCTGCATCCGCAGTCTTAAGCGCTGTATCGGCAAGACCTTTACGGGCACCGTGGGTAGAGATGAAGTACTCAAGAACTGACAGACCCTCTTTAAAGTTTGAAAGGATAGGGTTCTCGATAATCTCTGCACCAGTTGAACCTGACTTCTGAGGTTTAGCCATAAGACCACGCATACCGCATAGCTGACGAATCTGCTCTTTCGAACCACGGGCACCAGAGTCAAGCATCATATAGATAGGGTTGAAGCCTTGCTGGTCAGCCTCAATATTCTTGGTCACCATATTGGTCAAGCGAGAGTTTGTATTGGTCCAGACGTCGATAATCTGGTTGTAACGCTCGTTGTTGGTGATAAGACCCACATTGTAGCTGTCCTGGATGTTCTCAACATTTCTGTAACCCTCTTCCACAAGAGTGCTTTTCTGCTCAGGTACTATAACATCTGCAAGGTTGAATGACAGACCACCTTTGAATGCCATTGTGTAACCGATGCTCTTGATGTCATCAAGGAACTGGGCTGTACGCGCTACACCACAGATTTTGATTACATTACCGATGATGTCGCGAAGCGATTTCTTGGTAAGCACTGTGTTGATGTAGCCTACCTCTTCAGGAACTACCTGGTTGAAAATGATTCTACCTATAGTAGTGTCTTCTTTAATATAGTAACCCTCTGAAAGGTCTTTAGCATTTTTAGGAAGTCTCACAGATACCTTGGCGTGAAGTGACACTTTGCCTTCGTTGTAAGCAATGATAGCCTCTTCAGGACCATAGAATGTCATACCCTCACCCTTAACACCTGGACGTGGTTTGGTAATATAGTACAAACCAAGCACCATGTCCTGAGAAGGAACGGTGATAGGTGCACCGTTGGCAGGGTTCAAAATATTGTGAGAACCAAGCATGAGTAGCTGAGCCTCAAGTACAGCAGCATTGCCAAGAGGCAAGTGAACCGCCATCTGGTCACCGTCGAAGTCGGCGTTGAACGCAGTACAGGCAAGAGGGTGCAGCTGGATAGCCTTACCTTCTATAAGTTTTGGCTGGAATGCTTGGATACCAAGACGGTGTAGGGTAGGAGCACGGTTGAGAAGTACAGGGTGACCTTTCATTACATTCTCAAGAATGTCCCAGATAACAGGATCCTTTCTATCTACAATCTTCTTGGCAGATTTTACTGTCTTCACAATACCTCTTTCGATAAGTTTCCTTATGATGAATGGTTTGTAAAGCTCTGCGGCCATATATTTAGGAAGACCGCACTCGTGCATTTTTAGCTCTGGACCTACAACGATAACTGAACGGGCTGAGTAGTCAACACGTTTACCGAGCAAATTCTGACGGAAACGTCCTTGTTTACCTTTCAAGCTGTCAGATAGAGATTTAAGGGTTCTGTTAGCTTCGGTTTTGACAGCGTTTGATTTGCGTGAGTTGTCGAAAAGTGAGTCGACAGCCTCTTGCAACATACGTTTCTCGTTACGGAGGATAACTTCAGGAGCCTTGATCTCAATAAGTCTCTTGAGACGGTTGTTTCTGATGATAACCCTTCTGTATAGGTCATTCAAGTCAGAAGTAGCGAAACGGCCGCCATCAAGTGGAACCAAAGGTCTCAAATCAGGAGGGGTGACAGGGATAACCTTAAGAATCATCCACTCAGGTTTGTTCATATCCTGTGACTCACGGAAGGCTTCTATTACGCTAAGTCTCTTGAGTGCTTCAGCTTTACGCTGTTGTGAAGTCTCGCTTTCAGTCTTGTGTCTCAGTTCGTATGATAGTTCATCGAGATTCAAACCTTGGAGTAGGGTATAGATTGCCTCTGCACCCATGCCGGCAATGAACTTGTTAGGATCAGAGTCATCAAGCAGCTGGTTGTCCTTTGGTAGATTGTCCAATACTGCCAAGTACTCATCCTCAGAAAGTAGAGCCATCTTGCTGATGCCTTGTTCAGCAGCAGCACCAGGTTGGATAACGATGTATCTTTCGTAATAGATGATTGTCTCAAGCTTTTTAGAAGGGATGCCAAGAAGGTAACCGATCTTGTTTGGGGTAGAACGGAAATACCAGATGTGTGCCACAGGTACAGTCAATGTAATGTGACCCATCCTCTCTCTACGCACTTTCTTCTCTGTAACTTCTACACCACAACGGTCGCAAATGATACCACGGTAGCGGATTCTTTTGTATTTTCCGCAGTGGCACTCATAGTCCTTTGAGGGACCGAACATCCTTTCGCAGAAAAGACCGTCTCTCTCGGGCTTGTAGGTGCGGTAGTTTACTGTTTCGGGCTTGAGAACCTCTCCTGAAGATCTCGCAAGGATCTCTTCAGGAGAAGCAAGTCCAATAGTAATCTTGTTGAAATTGCTTTTAATCTTAATCTCTTTCTTAAAAGACATATTGTTGAATTTTCAAATTTCAAAAACCAAGTAATTAATCTAAGCTAATGCTCAATCCAAGTCCGCGAAGCTCGTGAAGGATAACGTTCAAAGCTTCTGGAATACCTGGTGCAGGCATTGGATCACCTTTAACAATAGCTTCGTATGCACGGGATCTTCCCACGATGTCATCAGACTTGATGGTCAGAATCTCTTGTAGGATATTGGATGCACCAAATGCTTCTAGTGCCCAAACCTCCATCTCACCGAATCTCTGTCCACCAAACTGTGCCTTACCACCAAGAGGTTGCTGAGTGATAAGTGAGTAAGGACCGATAGAACGTGCGTGCATCTTGTCATCAACCATATGCCCAAGTTTGATCATATAGATAACGCCGACTGTAGCAGGCTGGTCGAAAACTTCACCTGTGCCACCATCTCTCAAGTATGTTTTACCATATCTTGGAACACCAGCTTTGTCTGTATATTCACAGATGTCATCAAGAGATGCACCGTCGAAAATAGGGGTAGAGAATTTGAGACCAAGTTCTTTACCAGCCCATCCTAATACAGTTTCATAAATCTGGCCAAGGTTCATACGTGAAGGCACACCAAGAGGGTTAAGTACTATATCTACAAGGGTACCATCCTCAAGGAAAGGCATATCGGCATCTCTAACCACTTTGGCTACGATACCTTTGTTACCGTGGCGACCCGCCATCTTGTCACCAACTTTAATCTTTCTCTTCTTGGCAACATACACTTTTGCAAGCTGCATGATACCTGAAGGAAGTTCATCACCAATTGTCAGATTGTACTTGATACGTTTCAAATCAGCATCTAGTTCTTTGAATGCGATGATATAGTTGTTGACAAGTTTCTTGATTTGTGAGTTGGCATTTTTGTCAGAAGTCCATTTGGTAGCGTTGATGTCCTCGTAGTTGATTCTCTCAAGAACTTCTCTGGTGAACTCTTCACCCTTTGGTACGATATCAGCACCGTAAAGGTCACTTACGCCGCTTGATTTCTTACCGTTAACCAAAATCATAAGCTTGTCGAGGAATTTCTCTCTTAGGGCATTGGCCTTGATAGTGAAATCTTCTTCTGCTTTGAGAACTTCTGCTTTAGATGTGTTTTTGCCACGTTTGCTTCCCTCTTTAGCTACTCTTGCAAACAATCTCTTACCTATAATAGTACCAGAGAGTGATGGAGATGCTTTGAGTGATGCATCTTTAACGTCACCGGCTTTGTCTCCGAAGATAGCTCTGAGGAGTTTCTCCTCTGGAGATGGATCGCTCTCACCCTTAGGGGTGATCTTACCGATAAGGATGTCACCTGGCTCAACGTTTGCACCAATTCTGATGATACCATTCTCATCAAGATCTTTGGTAGCTTCTTCACTAACGTTAGGAATATCTGAGGTAAGTTCCTCCATTCCGCGTTTGGTGTCGCGAACCTCCATGATGTATTCATCCACATGGATAGAGGTGAAGATATCTTCCCTGAGGATTCTTTCTGAAAGCACGATCGCATCCTCGAAGTTGTAACCTTTCCAAGGCATGAATGCCACTTTAAGGTTTCTACCGAGAGCAAGCTCACCATTCTGTGTAGCGTAACCCTCTGTAAGGATTTGTCCGGCAACTACCTTGTCACCTTTTCTTACGATAGGTTTAAGGAAGATTGATGTGCTCTGGTTTGTCTTTCTGAATAGAGGAAGTTTGTAAACGGTAATCTCTGGATCAAAGCTTACAAATTTCTCAGCCTCAGTCTGTTCATATTTTACATGGATTTCACGTGCATCTACATAAACCACTTCACCATTCTTTCTGGCAACAATCTGTGTACGTGAATCACGTACTACAGGGCCTTCAAGACCTGTACCTACGATAGGTGCTTCAGGTTTGATAAGTGGAACTGCCTGACGCATCATGTTGGATCCCATCAATGCACGGTTAGCATCGTCGTGCTCAAGGAATGGGATGAGTGATGCAGCGATAGAGGCAATCTGGTTTGGAGCTACGTCCATGTAGTGTACTTTATCTTTTGATACTACAGGGTAGTCTGCTTCGTAACGGCATTTGATTCTTTCGTCAAGGATAGTGCCGTCCTCGCCAAGTTGTACGTTGGCTTGAGCTACCATCTTATCCTCTTCCTCCTCTGCACTCATATATGTGTAACCCTCACTGCTCATATCTACAGTACCCTCATTTACTTTTCTGTAAGGGGTCTCGATAAAGCCAAGGTCATTGATTTTTGCGTATACGCAAAGTGACGAAATAAGACCGATGTTAGGTCCCTCAGGTGTCTCAATAGGACATAGACGACCATAGTGAGTATAGTGTACGTCGCGTACCTCGAAACCTGCTCTGTCACGGGATAGACCGCCAGGACCCAAAGCTGAAAGACGACGTTTGTGGGTCATCTCTGAAAGAGGGTTGGTCTGGTCCATGAATTGAGACAGCTGGCTAGTCCCGAAGAATGAGTTGATAACTGAAGACAATGTCTTCGCATTGATCAAATCGGTAGGAACGAAAACTTCATTGTCCCTAACGTTCATTCTCTCTTTTATAGTGCGTGCCATTCTGGTAAGACCTACGCTGAACTGGTTAGCAAGCTGCTCACCTACAGTTCTGATACGTCTGTTGCTCAAGTGGTCGATATCATCCACATTTGCTTTCGAATTGATAAGCTGGATGAGATACTTGATGATGGCAATGATGTCATTTTTGGTAAGTACTCTTGTCTCAGCTGGAGTGTCAAGATTGAGTTTTTTGTTCAATCTGTAACGGCCAACCTCGCCCAAGTCGTATCTTTTCTCTGAGAAGAACAGCTTGTCGATAACATCTCTAGCTGTAGCCTCGTCAGGTGGTTCAGAGTTTCGTAGTTGTCTGTATGTATAGAATACCGCCTCTTTCTCAGAGTTACATGTGTCTTTTTGAAGTGTATTGTGGATAATTGCGTAGTCGCTGGTGTCTACATCATCTTTATGCAGTAGAATAGTGCTTACTCCAGACTCGAGGATAGCTTCTATCATATCCTCATCCAGGATAGCTTCGCGATCAACTATTATCTCATTTCTTTCGATAGAAACAACCTCACCTGTATCTTCGTCAACGAAGTCCTCGTTCCATGTATTAAGAACACGGGCGGCAAGTTTTCCACCGATATGTTTGGTCAAGTTAGTCTTTGTTACTTTCACTTCGTTTGCAAGACCGAAGATATCGAGGATATCTTTGTCATTTTCATATCCGATGGCACGAAGTAGGGTAGTAACAGGTAATTTTTTCTTACGATCGATATAAGCATACATCACGTTGTTGATGTCTGTTGCAAATTCGATCCATGAGCCTTTGAACGGAATGATACGTGCTGAATAGAGCTTGGTACCGTTTGCGTGAACACTCTGTCCAAAGAATACACCAGGACTACGGTGTAGCTGAGATACTACGATACGTTCAGAACCATTGATGACAAATGTACCACGTGGTGTCATGTAAGGGATGGTTCCAAGATAAACGTCCTGGATGGTGGTGTCGAAATCGACGTGCTCCTCATCGTTGCATGAAAGCTTAAGTTTGGCTTTCAAAGGAACACTGTAAGTTAGACCTCTGTCTAAGCACTCCTCAATTGAATAGCGAGGAGGATCGATAAAGTAATCGATAAATTCAAGCACAAAGTTCGAGCGGGTGTCTTCAATAGGAAATATCTCCTGGAAAACTTTAAATAACCCCTCGTTTCTACGATTTTCCGGAGTTGTATCCAACTGGAAGAAGTCCCTGAAAGATTTCAGCTGAACTTCCAAGAAATCCGGATAATCTAGAAGCGCCTTTGTGGACGCGAATGTAATTCGCTGATTGTTAGTTTTTTGCGACATTGTGAGTTGCTTAGTTGAAAATAAACTTAAAAAAACGACAAAAAGGTTTAAAGCCTTTTTTGACTCTAAACCTGAAGGTATTCCCATCTAGGGATATAGTCTAGCTTATTTAACCTCAACTTCAGCGCCTGCTTCTTCCAATGCAGCTTTAAGTTGTTCAGCCTCTGATTTAGAAACTTTCTCTTTAACAGCTGTAGGAGCTTTGTCAACAAGCTCTTTAGCCACTTTAAGACCAAGGCCAGTAATTTCTTTAACAGCTTTAACACCGCCAAGTTTAGCCTGACCAGCTGATTTAAGAATTACGTCAAACTGAGTTTGCTCTGCCTCAGCAGCAGCGCCAGCAGCAGCTGGAGCAGCAACTGCAACTGCAGCAGCAGCTGCAGGTTCGATTCCATATTCCTCTTTAAGAACTTTAGCCAATTCTTGTACTTCTGCTACAGTAAGATTAACCAATTCTTCTGCAAATTTTTTGATATCTGCCATTGTTGTATAATTTTAAATGTTTTTATTGTTTTTTATTCTTTTTCTGATAGAGTCTTTACAAGACCTGCAATTTTACCTCCACCTGAAGCGGTAAGAGCTGAAATAACATTTCTAGCAGGTGATTGCAATAGACCGATAATGTCACCGATAAGTTCTTCACGTGACTTGATGTTAACAAGACTCTCTAGGTGTTCTGCGCCTACGTAAGCACACTCCTGAAGAAGAGCACTCTTAAGTGCAGGTTTGCCCATTTTAGCACCAAACTCTTTGATAAGTTTTGCTGGAGCATTTGGAGTCTCAGTAAACATTACTGCTGAAGAACCTTTCAATGAAGGGGTAATATTAGCAGCTTCTGCAACATTCAATCTGTCAAGAGCCTTAACAAATAGAGTGTTTTTAACTACAACCATTTTGATACCTTTTTCGAAGCAAGCGCGGCGAAGTTCGGTAGTGTTTTCTGCGTTTAGACCTGCGATGTCTGCAACATAGAAGTTTGGAGTAGCTTCCAACTGTGCTACAAGCTGATCAATAATTTGTGCTTTTTCCTCTTTTCTCATAGTTACTAATTATTATTCAGCTGATGCACTGAGTGATTTACTGTCAACATTGATACCTGGGCTCATAGTTGATGAAAGGTATACGCTTTTCACGTAAGTACCTTTAAGAGCCTGTGGTTTAAGTTTAATAATGGTATTGAGCATTTCAGCGGCGTTCTCTGCAAGAGCCTGTGCATCGAATGATACTTTACCGATAGCTGCGTGAACGATACCAGTCTTGTCCACCTTGAAGTCAATCTTACCTGCTTTAACCTCTTTAACCGCCTTACCAATTTCCATGGTAACAGTACCAGTTTTAGGGTTAGGCATAAGACCACGAGGACCAAGGATACGACCGATAGGACCAATCTTAGCCATTACAGAAGGAGTACAGATGATAACGTCTACATCTGTCCAACCACCTTTGATTTTCTCAATATATTCATCCAAACCTACAAAATCAGCTCCAGCTTCTTTAGCCTCAGCCTCTTTGTCAGGTGTACATAGAACCAATACGCGGGTTACCTTACCTGTACCGTGTGGAAGGGTCACAACGCCACGTACCATCTGATTAGCTTTACGAGGGTCAACACCAAGTCTTACAGCGATATCTACAGAAGCGTCGAATTTGGCATAAGATACCTCTTTTACCAATTCACAAGCTTCGTATAGTTTATACTGCTTGTTGGCATCAACTTTAGCGTTAGCTATTTTTTGATTTTTAGTTAGTTTAGCCATAGCGTGTGATTATTTTACATCGGCAGGAAATTCTCCCTCTACTTTGATACCCATACTTCTTGCGGTACCTGCAACCATTGACATTGCAGATGCCAAAGTAAATGCATTCATGTCAGGCATTTTGTCCTGAGCGATAGTTTTTACCTGATCCCAAGTGATGGTAGCAACTTTCTTTCTGTTAGGCTCAGAAGAACCGGCAGAAATTTTAGCAGCCTCTTTTAGCTGAACTGCTACAGGTGGTTGCTTAACAACAAATGTGAAAGATTTATCGCTGTAAACAGTGATAATTACAGGTAAAACCTTGCCTGCTTTATCTTGGGTACGAGCATTAAACTGTTTGCAGAAATCCATAATGTTCACACCCTTAGAACCTAGTGCAGGTCCTACTGGAGGTGAAGGATTGGCTGCTCCGCCCTTAATCTGCAACTTAATAAATGCGGCAATTTCTTTAGCCATAATGTTGTTTAATTAATTATTCTTTTACTACTTGAACGAAATTCAGTTCCAAAATTGTCTTTCTTCCGAAGATCTTAACTATTACTTTAAGTTTCTTCTTATCGTGAAGTACCTCTTCAATTGTACCGTCAAATCCATTGAAAGGACCATCTGTAATCTTTACAGACTCGCCTACATAGAATGGAGTTACATTCTCTTCCTCCTGATCAAGAAGTTCGTCTACGCGACCAAGTATGCGATTAACCTCAGCTGGTCTCAATGGAACAGGCTGCTTGTCATTCTTATCCTTATCGCTCTTCTCGGTGAGGAAGCCAGAGATATTTGGGATATTACGAATGATGTGCTGCAACTCACCAGTAAGATGTGCCTCAATAAGAATATAGCCTGGGAAGAAAATTCTCTCCATGCTAACTTTTTTGCCATTCTTAACTTGATAAATCTTCTCGGTAGGAATAAGAACCTGAGATACATACTCACCTAAACCAAGTCTTCTGACTTCGTTTTCCAAGTACTCCTTAGCTTTCTTCTCCTTACCACCAGCAGCACGCAATACGTACCATTTTTTGGTAATCTCACTCATATCTCCCTAAAACTACTAGTACAAAAGTTGGTAAATAAATGTCATAAGATGCCTGAAACAAAAGTCCATAGCAAAGATGACCAACGCGAAAATAACCGAAGCAACCATCACAAGGATAGCTGAACTCTGAAGTGATGACCAAGAAGGCCAGCTCACTTTCTTAGTAAGTTCGGTGTAAGACTCTTTAATATACAACGAAATTTTGCTCATTTTTTTTAATTTGCCGACACTTAACAATGGAAGCTTTGTCAAAGTATCGCTGTTAAACAGCTTCCGCGTAACCTAAAGCTATTTTGCAGGGGCAGAGAGAATCGAACTCCCATCAACGGTTTTGGAGACCGCTATTCTGCCATTAAACTATGCCCCTAAAAAAGTTCGTAGGCCGAAACCTACGAACTAGGTTTTATGATAATTCTTTAAGAATTAGTCAAGAATTTTGGTTACCTGACCTGAACCAACTGTTCTACCACCTTCGCGGATAGCGAAACGTAGACCTTCGTTGATAGCTACAGGGTAGATAAGCTCAACGTTGATTTGAACGTTATCACCAGGCATTACCATTTCTACACCTTCTGGAAGAGTGATCTCACCAGTGATATCAAGTGTACGGATGAAGAACTGAGGACGGTATTTGTTGTGGAATGGAGTGTGACGACCACCTTCATCTTTCTTCAATACGTAGATAGCAGCTTGGAATGATTTGTGAGGAGTGATAGTGTTAGGGTGAGCGATAACTTGACCTCTCTTAACCTCTTTCTTATCAATACCACGAAGCAATAGACCTACGTTGTCACCAGCCTCACCCATGTCAAGGATCTTACGGAACATCTCAACACCAGTTACAACTGATTTCTTAGGCTCTTCACCAAGACCGATAATTTGGATCTCATCACCAGTTTTAACAACACCAGTCTCAATTCTACCAGTTGCTACAGTACCACGACCAGTGATAGAGAAGATATCCTCGATAGGCATCAAGAAAGGTTTCTCGTTGTCACGCTCTGGAAGTGGAACCCACTCGTCAACAGCAGCCATAAGCTCAAGAACTTTAGCCTCCCAAGTAGGGTCGCCGTTCAATGCACCAAGAGCTGAACCACGGATAACAGGAGCGTTATCACCATCGAACTCATAGAAGCTTAGAAGCTCGCGAACCTCCATCTCTACTAGGTCGATCATCTCAGGGTCATCAACGATATCAACTTTGTTAAGGAAAACAACGATTCTAGGAACGTTCACCTGACGAGCAAGAAGAATGTGCTCACGAGTCTGAGGCATAGGACCATCAGTAGCAGCACAAACAAGGATAGCACCGTCCATCTGAGCAGCACCAGTAACCATGTTTTTAACGTAGTCGGCGTGGCCAGGGCAGTCAACGTGAGCATAGTGACGATTAGCAGTCTGATACTCTACGTGAGCAGTGTTGATAGTGATACCTCTTTCTTTCTCCTCTGGAGCGTTGTCGATAGAGTCCAATGAACGCAACTCTGAAAGACCAGCTTTAGCAAGAACTGTAGTAATTGCAGCGGTCAAAGGGGTTTTACCGTGGTCAACGTGACCAATGGTACCAATGTTTACGTGGGGTTTATCCCTTTTAAACGTTTCTTTTGCCATAGTATATATACTTTAATGTAAAATTAAATATTTCATACAAAAAAAGAGCCGGTGATGAGATTTGAACTCATGACCTCTTCCTTACCAAGGAAGCGCTCTACCCCTGAGCTACACTGGCTTGTTGTGAGCGGAAGACGAGGTCCGAACCCGCGACCCTCAGCTTGGAAGGCTGATGCTCTACCAACTGAGCTACTTCCGCAATTTACAAAAAAAAAGTGGGGAGAGAAGGATTCGAACCTCCGAAGGCGTGCGCCAGCAGATTTACAGTCTGCCCCAGTTGGCCACTTTGGTATCTCCCCATGACAAAAAGTCAAATATTTTTTTGAGCCGATGGAGGGATTCGAACCCCCGACCAGCTGATTACAAATCAGCTGCTCTGGCCAACTGAGCTACATCGGCGTTGGCTTCCCATGAACAGCACTTGTTTTTTGGGACTGCAAATATAGATGATTTATTAAAAACTGCAAAACATTTTTCAAAAAAAATCTAAAAAATTATCAGTGCTATCCTGTATACTATAAAACTTATTACCCATGCAACCCCCAGAGTGCTTATAATTGAGACAGTTGCCCATTTCCATGACCTGCTCTCCCTTTTTATGGTAGCTGCTGTGGCAATGCAAGGAAGGTAGAGCAATGAAAATATCATAAAAGAAAGTGTGTTGGCTTTGGTGAATGTCGCCTCTTTTGAGAGCCTTTGGGCAAGGTCTATCTCTGATATGCTTTCGTCTCCCTGGTACAATACTCCGAGAGTACTTACGATGAATTCTTTCGCAGATATGCCTGTTACAAGTGCAACGCTCATCTTCCAGTCAAAACCGAGCGGTTCCATTATCGGCTCCACTGCACGTCCGAACTGTTCCAGGTATGATGGCTGTGGTGATTCGCCCCCCTTTTGGGTAGGGAAATAGTCAAGTGCCCATATTATTACCACTGCAAGGAGTACCACTGTCCCTATTTTTCTCAGATATTCGTACGCTGCGTCCCACATAACCTTGAGAGATCTGATGAATGAGGGAACTGCCATAGGTGGTAACTCTATAACATAGTCCTCAGATTTTGCTCTGAAGAATATGTATTTGTAGAGCAATGCTATAAGTATACCTATCAAAATACTGCCCCCATAAAGGAGTAGCATTACCAATATCTGCTGTTCTTTGAAAAATATCCCTGAAAAAACCAGAAAGACAGGCATTCTTGCGCTGCAGGGGATGTATGGTATGGCCAGCATTGTCAATATCCTGTCGCTCCTCCTCTCGATAGAGCGGGTGGCCATGATTGCTGGGACATTGCATCCGAATCCCATGAGAAGCGGGATGAATGAACTACCATGGAGCCCGATAAAATGCATGTATTTGTCCATTACAGTGGCTGCTCTGGAGAGGTAATTGGACTCTTGCAGAATGGACATGAAAAAGAAGAGGATTATGATGTTCGGGAGGAATGCAAGTACAGAGCCTACACCATCAATTATACCCCTTTGGATGAAATCCTTGATCCATGATTCGGCCATGTTTGCTTCCACCAGGGACGAAAACCAACCCATGAGGGATTCTATCCATCCTTGAGGATAAGCACCAAGATGGAAGGTGCAATAGAACATCAGCCATATTATACCTATAAATATAAGTAAGCCCCAAAGCCTGTGTGTAAGAATTCTGTCTATCCTGCTGTTCATCCTTTATATTGTTCCATAATGGTACAGAGGATGGCTTCAGAGTCATATCCGCACTCCTGATGGAGTTGGGATATACGTCCCTGCTCAATAAAGCGGTCGGGAATACCCATACAGACAAGCTTGTTGTCAAGGCCTCTGGCTGCTATGTATTCTGCGACTGCGCTACGAAGACCCCCATATAGGGCACCATCTTCAAGTGTGATAATTGTTTTTGCTTTCTGACAGGCAATCTCCAGTATGGCTGTATCTAGTGGTTTTAGGAATCTCATGTCGTAGTGTAAAACCTGGATTCCCTCTTTTTCTGCCGCTGCAACAGCCTCTGCTGCTTTATTGCCGATGGCTCCTATAGATAGAATGGCTATCCCTTCTCCGTCATGCAATAATCTCCCTTTTCCAACAGGCATCTCTTCCCAGGGCTCTTCTCTCCATGAAATACCCTCTCCATTTCCCCTGGGGTACCTTATTATAGTGGTAGGGTAGTGGGGGAGGGTGGCAGAGTAGAGTATGTTTTTGAGCTCCAGCTCATTGAGTGGTGCGGCAATTGTGAGGTTAGGGACAGGCCTTAGTGCTGCCATATCAAAGCACCCGTGGTGTGTGGCACCATCCTCGCCTACAATACCGGCGCGGTCCAGGCATATTATTGCTTTCAGATTCTGTAGGGCAATATCGTGGATGATATTGTCATAGGCGCGCTGCATGAATGATGAGTAGATGTTACATACAGGGATCATCCCACCTGCAGCAAGTCCGGCGGTAAATGTGACTGCGTGCGATTCTGCTATTCCGACATCAAATACCCTTTCCGGCATCTCTTTGGCCAGATAGTTCATGCCGCAACCGCTGAGCATTGCCGGACTGATCCCGACAATTTTAGGATTTTGTCTTGCAAGCTGCAATAATGTTTCACCAAAAACATCCTGGTATCTGGCGATGTCTGAGGTCTTGGTAGTCCTTTTTCCTGTCTTGGGGTCAAATGTGCCCGGCGCGTGCCATATTGTCTGCTCCTCCTCTGCAGGTTTGTAGCCTTTTCCTTTGGTGGTGACAATATGGAGCAGTTTAGGACCTTGTATGTCCCTCAGTTTGGAGAGGGTTTCCACCATCTGCTCAATATTGTTTCCGTCTACAGTGCCGAAATATCTGAATCCGAGAGATTCGAATAGGGGGGCATTCTGAAGGAGTGCATTCTTGGTGCCTGACACAAATGCCTGAACTCCCGAACGGAACTTGGCTGCCCCACCAAGCCGGTTCCAAACTTTGGCTTTTACGGAGTTGTATGTGTGCGATGTGGAGATCTTCAGGAGGTGGTTGTGAAGGGCTCCGGTGCTCTGGTCTATGGATATGTGGTTGTCGTTCAAAATGACCAGAATATCTGTTTTCATGGACCCGGCATTGTTTAGAGCTTCGAATGCCATCCCCCCTGTGAGGGCTCCATCTCCAATGACTGCCACTGTCTTTTCGTCGCTCTTCTGCATCTGAGCAGCTACTGCCAATCCCAATGCTGATGATATGGAGGTTGAGGAGTGCCCGGTTCCGAAAGAGTCATAAGGGCTCTCCGAAATCTTCGGAAAGCCACTTATCCCCTTGTATTTTCTGTTGTTTTTGAATGCCTCCCTTCTTCCTGTTATGATCTTGTGGGCATAGGCCTGGTGGCCCACATCAAATACCACTTTGTCTTTGGGAGTGTCAAATACATAGTGCAATGCCACACAAAGCTCCACGGCGCCAAGACTGGCTCCGAGGTGCCCCGGGTTGCAAGCGCAGCACTCGATCATATAGTCCCAAGTCGGATCGTAGCCATGT
>JAZRHK010000042.1:0-14338 GCA_045644725.1 Candidatus Coprenecus sp.
GGCAGATATTGTCAAAGAGGATGGTGCCTTCAAATACCCTTCATATGTTCAGGATATTATGGGCCCTCTATTCTTCGATTACGGATTCGGCCCATACCGTTGGGTTTGTACTTCGTCCAAGCCTGAAGATCTGGCCGAGACAGACCGCCTCGCTGCAGAGGTTCAGGAGGAGATCCTCAAAACTGCTCCAGTCGAGATCCAGTCACAGCTGAAGGACAATATACATTGGGTGAAAGAGGCTGCCAAAAACCACCTGGTAGTGGGCTCACAGGCCCGTATCCTCTATGCGGACTCAGAGGGTCGCACTAAGATAGCCCTGGCTATGAACAAGGCGATTCGCGAAGGGCGCATATCTGCCCCTATCGTTCTGGGACGTGACCACCACGATGTGTCAGGAACAGACTCCCCATATCGTGAGACCTCCAATATCTATGACGGATCAAGCTTCACTGCAGATATGGCTATCCACAATGTTATCGGAGACTCCTTCCGCGGAGCTACCTGGGTATCTATCCACAACGGCGGTGGTGTCGGCTGGGGTGAGGTAATCAACGGTGGCTTCGGTATGGTGATCGACGGTACTCCGGAGGCCGACCGCAAGATAGTGGAGATGCTCCATTGGGATGTGAACAACGGTATCGCACGCCGCAGCTGGGCGCGCAATAAAGGTGCAATGTTCGCTATCCAGAGGGAGATGGAGCGTACCCCAAATCTCAAAGTGACCCTCCCTAATCTAGTAGACGAGAGCTTGTTTGAATAAGTTCGGTAAACTCTTCCGGTGTTACGCCGGAGATATAACTGTTCAGGTCAATATCGGATACGGCGGCAAATATGTCGTCGTATCTGTTCAATACACCTGTCAGTCTGGCCTCAAGCTCTGATGTGGGGGCGGTAAAGAAGTAGTCACCGTGTATGCGGCACTCCTGGATTATCCCCTTTTCCACATTGAGATATACCTCAATGAATCCTGACGGGAGCTTTACAGAATTTGAGAATGTGTATTTTGGGGATACGCCGAAATTCCACTCATTGGTGGAGTATTTCTCTTCATAAAGGGCCTGGATCTTCTCAAGTTCTGCCGGTGTATAGTCAGATGCACCCTCCTCTTTGGCCACTTCGCTGTAGATGTACTGGATGAAATCCCCAATCTCCATCGGGGTAGGGAGGTGCTGGCTGATGTTTGTGACGCGGGATCTTGTGGACTGTACCCCCTTTCCTACAAACTTCTCAGGGCGGGCATTAAGGGCACCGCTAAGATCCGATATGGATGCGGAGAACATCAGTGTCCCGTGCTGCAGAACCCTGTCGCGATAGACACAAATGGCATTGCCCGAGAATTTTTTTCCATCTATAAGGAGGTCGTTGCGGCCCTCCAGATATGCCTCCACCCCCAGTTTGCGGAGCGCTGCGATGATAGGGGCTGTGAATCTGGCAAACATGGCGCTGGTATCCTCCCCCTCCACTTTCTTGTCAATAAAGGTGAAGTTGATATTGCCCAGGTCGTGGAATACGGCTCCCCCTCCGCTCAGTCTCCTTACTACAGGGATATTGTTCTGGTGGATAAACTGGCCGTTGATCTCGGCAACGGCGTTCTGGTTCTTGCCAATGATTACCGATGGTGCATTGCGCCATAGGCGGAAAATCGGTTCAGTGCAGTGCTTGAGAAGATACTCTTCGGCTGCAAGGTTGAAATATGGGTCATGCCCTTTGTCGACGATACATCTCATATTTGTGTAGTGAAAGTTTCAGGATATAGTATACCAGAAGCCCTATGGCAGCCCCGAGAAGGGCGCCGCAGATGACATCCAGCGGGTAGTGCTTTGCGAGATAGATGCGGCTGTAGCTGACAGTCACAGCCCATAAGAAGATGAAGATGGAGTACCACTTCTTTCTGAAAATCAGTAAGGTGAGTGTGGCCAGGCCAAATGTGTTGGCAGCATGGCCCGACACGAAACCATAGCTTCCACCTTTCCCCTCCAGCAGTCTGACAAGACCTTCAAGGGAGGGCTCGTGACCTGGTCTGAACCTTTGGACAGACTCCTTCAACAGGAGAGATATCTGGTCGCACAGACCGAAGCAGACAGCGACAGCCGCTACAGAGAACAAACCCACGACCCATCTCTGGAGATCGTCGGACTTGAATCTTTGCCACTTGGGGTGGAAGAGGAGTGCTGTTATTATAAGGTATAGCGGTATCCAGACCGGTATGGAAGAGAAGAACAGCATCACTTTATCTGAAATAGGGGAGTTCCACCCATTGATGGCCAGAAGAAGCTCCCTATCCAGATTGAGCAGCTGTTCCATAGCGGTTATTGGTTAAGAGTTTTCCACAAAAGGTCCTTCAGCTGTGGGATACCCTCACCGGTCAGCGATGATATGAAGATACAGGGGAGAGTGCGTGGAAGGTGTCTTTTTATCTCCTTCTTTAGTTCGTCATCAAGCATATCGGCTTTGGTGACGGCGAGTACCCTCTCTTTATCCATCAGCTCAGGATTGTACAGTTTGAGCTCCTTCAGGAGGACTTTGTAATCTTCTTTGATATCCTGACTGTCGGCCGGAATCATGAACAGAAGCATAGAGTTTCTCTCGATATGTCTGAGGAACCTGGTCCCAAGACCTTTTCCTGTGTGGGCACCTTCGATGATACCTGGTATGTCAGCCATTACGAATGATTTGTTGTCGTAATAGTTTACGATACCCAGGTTTGGCTCAAGAGTGGTAAATGCGTAGTCAGCAATCTTGGGTTTGGCTGCTGAAACTACAGACAGGAGAGTCGATTTTCCGGCATTCGGGAAACCGACAAGACCTACATCGGCAAGGAGTTTGAGCTCCAGGATGAACCACCCCTCCACACCAAGTTCGCCAGGCTGTGCATAGCGGGGTGTCTGGTTGGTGGCAGATTTGAAGTTTGCGTTTCCAAGGCCGCCGCGGCCACCTTTTACCAGGATCTTCTCCTCACCTGGTTCGAGTACCTCAAAAAGTACCTCTCCGGTCTCTGCATCCTTGGCAACAGTTCCAAGGGGGACATCCAGATAGATGTCCTTGCCATTGGCACCCTTGCATAGACTGCCGCTCCCGGCTTCACCATGGTCAGCTTTGATGTGTTTGCGGTATTTGAGGTGGATCAGGGTCCAGAATTGTGGATTACCCCTCAGGATGATATGTCCGCCGCGACCACCATCTCCACCATCAGGTCCCCCTTTAGGGACAAATTTCTCGCGGCGAAGGTGCATCGAACCATTGCCTCCGTTGCCGGATGCACAGAAGATGCGTACGTAGTCTATGAAGTTTGAATTAGCCATATTATGCAGGATGACTTTTATTTTATCAGTTTGGAAATGTTCTTGAATACCTCCTCGATGGTACCTGTGCCATCCACTTCCTGATATTTTCCCTGCTTCTTGTAGAAGTCGATAAGGGGCTCAGTCTTGTGGTGGTAGGTGTCTATCCTGTTCTGGATAATCTCCCTCTTGGTGTCATCGATTCTCCCTTCGATAAGCGCTCTGTGCTGGATACGTTCAAATACCATCATATCCGGAAGGGATATTGAGAGGATGGATGTTACCTCATCACCTCTGGCGGAGAGTAGTGCATCCAGGGTCTCAGCCTGTGCGATGGTGCGTGGGAAGCCGTCAAAAAGAAAACCGTACACGTGGGTATTCTCCTCAATGCAGTTTTTGATCATACCCACTACTACCTCGTCAGGGACGAAGTTGCCGGCGTTGATCAGAACAGCTGCCTGATTGCCAAGGTCGGTACCTTTTTTTATCTCCTGACGGAGCAAGTCGCCTGTAGAGATGTGAAACAAATTATATTTTTCAGCAAGCAATTTGGCTTGGGTACCTTTTCCGGCACCTGGAGGACCAAACAAAACGTAATATCTCATTACAACTAATCTTGATTAGGATCTAAAACGTAAATATCTTTATATTGTCGACCGAGTTCGTCGTAGTCAAGACCATATCCGACAATGAAGTCGTTTGGTATCTTGAATGCGGGGTAGTCAATCTTTATTTCTTTGTCGTATGAGTCTGGCTTCAAAAGCAGTGTGCATATTTTTATTTCCGATGCACCAGCCTCCTCAAGAAGCTTTACAAGCTCCACGATGGTGTTACCGGTGTCCACTATATCCTCCACGATAAGGACATTTCTCCCCTTTATGTTTCTGTTCAGACCGAGCAGCTGTTTTACACATCCTGTAGACTGGGTTCCGTCATATGATGACATCTTGATGAATGATATCTCTGCCTGAATATCAAGGTTCTTCATTAATGAGGCTGTGAACATGAATGAACCGTTCAGGACACTCAAAAACAGAGGGGTCTCCTTATCCCTGTAGTCATTGGAAATCTGACGGGCCAAAGCCTCAATGCCACTCTCGATCTCTTCATTAGAGAGAGAAGGAATGAAATACTTGTCGTGTAGTTTAATCCTTGCCATCGTTTTGCACATATTTTTTGAAGATGCGAAAATAAACATTAATTTTGTTTAAACCGAAAAAATAGGACATGAAACCAGTAGTATCCATAATTATGGGCAGCACTTCTGATATGCCCATCATGAAACAGGCAGCAGAATTTCTAGATATGATGGAAATTCCTTTTGAAATCAATGCGCTGTCAGCACACAGAGTCCCCGAAATGGTGATGGATTTTGCCACAAATGCTTATGAAAGGGGTATCAAAGTCATTATAGCAGGAGCAGGAGGAGCAGCCCACCTTCCAGGTGTCATAGCAGCATATACCCCTGTGCCGGTGATCGGTGTTCCCATCAAATCTTCAAATTCCATCGACGGATGGGATTCAGTGCTTTCGATCCTTCAGATGCCTTCCGGTATTCCGGTGGCTACAGTTGCACTGGACGGCGCCAAGAATGCAGGTATCCTCGCTTTCCAGATTCTGGCCACAGGGGACCCTGAGCTTATGAAGAAGATGGTAGAGTTCAAAAAGGATCTCGCTGCCAAGATAGGCAAGGCCAATAAGGATCTGCAGGAGATAAAATACAAATTCAAGACCAATTAAGTTTTAAGTAAATTTGGATATGTGGGGGAGAGATGAGGCGCTAAGAGATATAAAGATTGTCATATTCCCTATGGCAATCTTTTTTTTATCCATTGCACCGGCAGGTGTGGCAGCGCAGACATTGCCCGAAGGGGTAATGAGAATTTTGGAGGCAGAGGCAGAGAGAGGTGGGGGTGATCTGGAGGAGCTGGTCAGTTATTGCGAACTGCTGATGGAGAATCCTGTCAATATAAACAGTGCTTCAGAGGGGGATCTTGCCGCATTCCCCCTCCTTTCTCCATTTCAGGTGGCAAGCATCCTGGAGTACCGGACCCATTACGGGGCGATACTCTCTGAGGGGGAGCTGACTCTGGTGGATGGATTTAATGATCGGAAGGTGGAGGTTCTCCTTCCGTTCATAACATTCGGCAGTGGTGCTTCGGCAGGACCACCGCCAAGTGAGATGCTCTCGCATAAATTGATTCTCAGGGGTGGAGAGAAGTTTGAGAGGGAGACTCCATTCAATTGGTATGGGAAGTACATGTTTAGGGCAGGAGACAAACTTCAGGTGGGGAGCACTCTCTCCCAAAAAGGTGGTTCCGCCCACTTGAAAGTGGGCAATGTTGCATTGGGTAGGGGCTGGGATATACGATCAGCTGTGATAGGTGACTACACTGTGAGACTTGGGCAGGGGCTGCTTCTATGGAACTCGTTTTCTTTGTCGGGAGCAGGAGACCCCGCTTCTCTACTCAAGTTGGGCAACGGAGTTGTCCAATATACAGCTTCCTCTCCTGAGAATGCATTCAGAGGTATAGGTGCAACATTGCTGTATGGAGACAGATGGGATGGCTCGGTTTTTTATTCGGAGCAGGAGAATAGGGTGACAGGATGTTCCATAGGAATGGGCGGCAACGGGTGGAGATTGGGTATCAACGGGGTCGCGTGGCAGGATGGCATCTGGTCAGGTGGGGTCAGTGCAGATGTGGTGAGATCTTTGGGGAGATACAGATTTTTCGGAGAGGCTGCGCTTGACTCAGATGGGGATGAGGCGGTATTGCTGGGGGCAATACTCCCAATAAGCGGCACTTTTGAGTGTTCAATCCTTGCGAGATGGTATTCGCCGGAATACTCTGCCAAGTATGCCGGTGCGTTCTCTTCCATATCTTCTTGCAAGAATCAGTTGGGTGGGGTAGTGAACCTCCTTTGGACACCTCAGAGGGATATTTTGTGTAGAGGGTATGTGGATATTGTCTACTACCCCACTCCAAGGTGGGGTGTAAAAGGGCCCTCCTTTGAGGTGGAGTCCTCCTGTGAGGGTGAATGGACCAGGGGCGACAGCAAGGTGTTGCTCCGGTTAAGATACAGATTCTATGGATATGAAGGGAGACATCAGCAAGGTGTCAGGCTTCAATACCGTTATCACCCCTCATCCGGGTTTTATGCTGCACTGCGTGGGGAGGTGGTGTGGAATAATATCACACCTACATCCGGTTTGGCCCCAGGTATTGCAATTTATGCGGAGTGTGGATATACGCCTCTCAGAAAGAGGTGGGAGGCTGCAATCAGAGGTACCGTGTACCATGTGGATGAATGGGACAACAGGATATACTTCTACGAGAGGGATTTCCCCCAAAGCTTCACAGTGCCTGCTCTATACAGGAGGGGCTGGGATCTGTATGGGTATATAAAATATGCCCCACTCTCTCGAGTAGGGCTGTATCTTAAAATCTCAACCAAAATGGTGAAGGGTCAGGTTACTTTGACTTTTTGATTTTCAGTTTCATGCCAGGATAGATCTTGGCACCTGACTTCATCCCATTGAGATCCATAATGTTCTGAGCACTTACGCCAGGGAATTTCTTGGCAATGTCCCATAGATTGTCACCCGATTTTACTGTGTAGATGACATATCCGCCGGAGGTAGTGGTGCTTGGCTTAGAACTGCCTGATGACTTGGCAGATGCCACCGGACCGCCACCTTTATATATTACAAGTCTCTGACCTACACGTATGTTTGTCTTGACACCGTTCCAGCGCTGGATGTCTTTTACCTTTACTCCATATTTGATGGCGATATGGCTGAGTGTCTCTCCGCTCTTCACTTTGTGGGTGATCCTTTGTGAATTTGATGAGCCGCTCTCTTTGATCTTCTTCAGAGTGGCGGGGCTGAAATATACTGAGTCCCTGTATTTGTAGATAGCATTTTCATTTTCCACAAATCTGGCTGTATAGTTATAAGGTATACGGAGGATGTACTCTCTCTCCACACCAGGTACTATATCGTGAAGATATTGTGGGTTGAGATCTCTGAGCTGCTGCTTTGGCAGGCCAGTGTAGTGTTCTACCTGATCGAAGTGGAGCATTTTGGTAACCTTGATGGTATCTGTATGGACAGGCATACTAATGGGCGCAGGGGTGAGCTGATGCTCCTGATAGTAGTTCATCATATATAGAGCTGCAATGAATGAAGGGATATATCCCCTTGTCTCCCTTGGTAGGAATGGATATACATCCCATATCTCTTTTGATCCGCCTGCTCTTCTTATGGCTTTGTTCACATTTCCCGCACCGCAGTTGTATGATGCAATGGCAAGTGGCCAGTCACCGAACATTCTGTAGGCATCCTGAAGGTATTTTGCCGCTGCATGGCAGGATTTGATTGGGTCCATACGTTCGTCAACATATGAGTTGATTAGGAGATTGTATCTTATGGCTGTGCCGTACATGAACTGCCACATTCCTTTGGCTTTTACCCTAGATACAGCCCTGGGATTTAGGGCTGACTCTATGATAGCCATAGCCTTCAGCTCCAGAGGAAGCTGGTATTGGTCGAAGATCTCCTCTATTATAGGCATGTAGTATTTGCATAGGCCGAGCATGCTTTCAGACTGCTTGGCGATTCTCTCGGTGTATGTGATGATGTAGTTCCTAATGATGCTGTTATATGGAACAGAGATGAATGAATTCATCTTCTGAAGTCTCTCTATGTATACTGAGTCCGGAATGTTGGACAGAAGGAATGCTGTGTCGAGGTCAATATTCTTCTCCAGATTTTCCAGTAGCTCCAGATTCTTCTGATGGTACCAGATGCTCATAAGTGAGTCGGTATCCTCTATGGTAAGGGAGTCATTTGGCACATAATCAGGTGTGGCCAAATCGAGGGTCCCTGAATTGAGCGTGTCGGATGAAGTGATTAGTTCGTAGTCATTAATTTCCATTCTCAAAGTGTCAATAAGTCTCAACAGTGAGTCGTTTGCAGTGCATAGACTGTCTCTCTGTTTGAGGAGACTGGGACGTCTTTCGTCTTTTGGAGGAAATATCTTTTTAAAGAAATCGTTGTTCTTTTTCTTTTTGCCCGTAACTGTTGTGGATGTGGTATCGGATACCTCAGCCTTTTGTGCATAAAGAGTAGGGGAAGTGAGAATGGAGAAAATAAAGATGGCTAATAATAGTCGCTTCATAAAATGTTAGAATGATAAATTTATTTGTAGCCCAAATGAGTTTTGCCCCATCTGGGTAATATTCTGATTTAAATTTGGTGTGCCTATTGGGGTGATGATGGCGGGCGCCAGATCCACCGAAAGGTCGTCGGAGATCTCAAATCCGTGCATAGTCGCAAAAACATTGGCGTCAATCACCTGCAGGAGGTACACAGCAGCTGTGGCGAGAATGGAGTAGTCCCTCATGCGGCGGAATGTGTCCCTATAGTGTTTCAGGTTGTCTGCCGATACACCACTGGTGTAGCCTCCATTTGGATCAGTTGCCTGATTGTAAAGATCCCTGTATCGTGTATATTGTTTCGCGTTGTAGTTCCATGCATAGCCGGCGACTGCCAAACCTGTGTACCAGATGGGTATGTGCCAGTAGTCCTTATTGTATATCTGTCCCAATCCGGGCAGGAGCAGTGAGTACAGGGTAGCCCTGGTAGGGTCCGGATCCAACTTGGATTCGTAGTTGACTACTCCATCCATTACAGAACCCCAATAGCATAGCGCAGCCCCTGCAAACATTATCGTGCTCAATGTCCTGTGCGAGGGGTCTCCTGTTTTCTTGTACTTGGCCAGAAAATAACCGCCAGTGCCGGCAAAGCCTCCGATACTCAAGTAGATAACTGGAAGTTTCCAGTAGTCTTTATTGTAAATTTGTGCTGTTCCGGGGAGGACAAGTGCGCCTCCGAACATCCAGCTCATCCTGATGGTGTCTTTGTGTGCCAGACCATTGAAGTAATCTTTGAAGGAGAATATTTGTGATGCAGATATGGTGTCGTTTTCCATGGATGTGTCATTATTGCCACCAAAAAAACTTCCACCTCCGTTTTCACCCATGCCGAAATTGAATTGGGCAAAACATGAGATAGAGCAATAAAGAAGCAATATGGATAGGACTACTCTTTTCTGCACGGTCTCTGTTCTCTATTGTTTGATCCCCTCCAGGTCCTTAAGGAATGTCTCCACCTCCTGGTCATTCTTGAATTGTATGGTGATGCTCCCTTTGCCTTTATCGTCCCTTTTAAGGCTGATGTTATTATTGAAATATCTTCCCACTATTTCCAGAACCCTATAGTGCGAGTCCGGAAGGTGGACAGGGTTCTCCACTTTTTTAGGGGTAGAGTTCTGCAGTGCTTTGGCTTTCTGCTCTGCCTGTCTTACAGAGAGGTCATTTTTAATGATAAGCTCGCATAGCTGGAGCTGTATGTCTGTCTCTTCGATAGAGAGGATACACTTGGCATGTCCCATGGATATTTTACCCTTCCTAAGAGCCAATTGTACTTGAGCAGGGAGTTTGAGAAGTCGCAGGTAGTTTGTAACTGTGGCCCGTTTCTTTCCCACTCTTTCTGCCATGGCCTCCTGGGTAAGTTCGCACTCTTCGATAAGTCTCTGGAAACTGAGGGCCACCTCTATTGCATCAAGGTTCTCCCTCTGGATGTTCTCCACGATTGCCATTTCGAGCATCCCCTGGTCATCAGCCTTGCGGATATAGGCGGGGATATGGGTGAGGCCAGCCATCCTGGCTGCCCTGAATCTTCTTTCTCCACTGATGATCTGATACTTGCCGTCCTCTACTGCCCTCACTGTGATAGGCTGGATCAGACCGAGCTGTTTGATAGAATCTGCCAGCGCCTCAAGAGCCTCTTCTTCAAAAACTGTACGTGGCTGGAATGGATTGGTAGTGATATCATCCAATGGGATCTCAGATATAGATACCGGGCTGGATACGGGACCGGGTATAGTTGCCGTATGTGTGTGAGGTTCGTATTTCCCTTCATAACCGGATATGAGGGCTCCGAGACCTTTTCCTAATGCAGATTTCTTAGCCATAGTATCTTATGAGTTCTTTTTGATTATTTCTTTTGCCAAATTCAGATAGTTATTGGAGCCAGGGGATACTGCATCGTACAGGATGGCGGGCTTGCCGTGTGACGGTGCCTCGCTCAATCTGACATTTCTTTGGATGAGGGTGTTGAATACCATTGCTCCGAAGTGCTGTCTTACTTCCTCCACCACTTGGTTTGCCAAGCGGAGACGTCCGTCAAACATTGTGAGAAGAAATCCCTCAATGGTAAGGGCCGGATTAAGTTTGTTTTGCACAAGTTTGATGGTATTGAGGAGCTTTCCAAGTCCCTCAAGTGCGAAAAATTCACACTGTACGGGGATGATGACAGAGTCCGCTGCTGTCAGTGAATTGATGGTAATCAAGCCAAGAGACGGCGAGCAGTCTATGATGATGTACTCGTATTTGTCAATTACTTTGGATAGTGCCTTCTTGAGGACAGACTCACGGTCCTCAATGGAGAGCATTTCTATCTCTGCACCCACCAGATTGATGTGAGATGGGACAAGTTTGAGGTCTGCTATCTCGGTATCCAGTGTTACTTCTTCAAATGTCCTTTCGCCGATGAGTACCTCATAAAGGGTTCTGGTCGAATCAGAATCTGGGTCGAAGTTGAGTCCTGAAGTGGCATTGGCCTGTGGATCGGCATCAATGAGGAGAGTTTTTTTCTCCATAACTGCCAATGAAGCTGCCAGATTTATAGCAGTGGTAGTCTTTCCTACTCCACCTTTTTGGTTTGCGATAGCTATTACTTTTCCCATAATTGATATTTTCTCCAATAACGAGCAAATTTACAAAATCTTTTTATCTGCGCGATAATTATGTTAGATTTGTCCCACATTTATAAACATATTCAGTATGAATGGAGCAAAATGGATGGTCATTGCCAATCCTAAAGCAGGTAAAAATAAGGTTCTGGAAGAGTGGCATCTGATAGATGGAGCATTGAAGGATGCGGGTGTGATATTTGATGCAGTGTTTTCCAAGAGTAAATACCACTCGATTGAGTTGGCGGTAAAGGCTATCAGAGATGGTTACAGGCATATCATTGCCGTAGGTGGGGATGGAACAATCCATGAAGTGGTGAACGGAATCTTTATGCAAAAGGAGGTGCCGGCATCAGATATTGTACTGGGTGTAATCCCTGCAGGTTCAGGAAACGACTGGGTGAAGATGTACGGAATCCCTTCAGACTATGTCGGATGTGCCGGGATAATTGCAGCAGCAAGGGTGGTGAAGCAGGACATTTTCCGTATAGAGGCGGAAGAGTCGAAGGTTAGGCAGAGCAGATATATGATCAACGGCTCAGGAATCGGGTTGGATGCTATTATTTGTCGTGAGTGTAATGCCATGAAGGAGAAAGGGCAGAGTGGCAAATGGATATATGTCAAGGCTGCAGCAAAATCATTTTTGAAGATGAGTCCCAAATTCTTCCGTGTGGAGGTAGATGGTGAGGTATTCTTCAGCGGCAAGGCTCTGTCGGTGGCATTGGCAAACGGAGTATACAGTGGCGGTGGGATGATTCAGGCTCCGGATGCCGTGATGGATGACGGATTGGTGAATGTTACTGTCATAGGCAATATGTCAAGACCCAAGATTCTGGTCCGTTTCAAGGAGCTCTTTACAGGTAGAATCTATCAGATCCCCGGTGTTTCCCATACCGTAGGCAAAAGTGTCAGAATCTTCATTGATGGGGGGGAATTCCCTGTCGAGGTGGATGGAGAGGTTATCGGGGGGACACCCGCAGAACTTACAGTGCTGCCTAAGGCGCTCAATGTAGTCTGCTGACCTCCTAAAGTGGATCGACGTCAATTGTCACATTTTCGAAATAGTAGAGCGCTGATGAAAGTTGGCGCTTTATTTTTTGTCCGCTTTTGCTCTTGGGGAGGCGTATCTGGAACATGCATTTCCCTTCTGCTATGGGTAAGGGGCCGTCGTAATCTGTAGCACCGGCCTTTGTAATGGCATTGGAGATCTCCCTGCATTTATCCTCCATTTTCCCGATGCAATTCTCCTGTAGGGTAATCTGGATGATTCTGCTGAAAGGTGGAAGATTCATTTCGGCGCGATCCTGAAGCAATGTTTCAAAGGGGATCTTTCCGCAGAGGTATCCGAAGATATTGTGGCGGTAAAGTGAGGTCTGGAGTATAACCCGACCGTCCCCTTTTCCCCCTTTGGCTAGTTCGGCAATCCTGGATATCTGGTGAATGGCACGCTCTTCTGCCCTGAAATTTTTGGGAGAAAGGAGTGCCTCGCCGTGGATTACCACAATAAGGGATGGCTTGCTTTTGAGAGCTTCTATTTGCTGGATGTCGGTGAATATCTCCACTTTGGTGGTACCCAATGCCTCTTCAAGTTCAGGGCGCCACTCGCTCTCCTCTTGCGGGTATGCCCATTTGGGGCGGAAGATGGCTGCTCTGGCCCCTTTTGCAGCGCTTTGGCGCAATGCTGCCAGTGCAATGTTTGTGAGAGACCCTTTAGTGGATCCGGTGTGGAACTCTTTGGTGAAGTCCACTATCTGCAAAGATCCGGCAGTGTTGCCGGTCTGGCTGGGTGATGTATCCTGTTGAATGGACAGCTCCCTGTATTTCCCTGTCATTACATTGTGCAGGGTCTCGAATGATGGGTTAGGAGAGCCTAATATGATATCTGCGTTATGTAATTGGGCCAATATAAGGGCAGTGTCCCTCCCGTGGTAACGGGGTGTGGGTTCTGACTGCTTGTAAAGGGGACTGTGCTCCTCATCTACGATGACAAGACCCAGATTTCTGAATGGGAGGAAAAGTGCCGAGCGGAGGCCGATAATGATATGGGGCGAGAGAAGGTCTCCCGTACTGCACGCAGTCTCCGGTGACGGATGGAAGGATCCCCCATTTTCGTGGAGGAGAGCCTTGGTAGCTTCACGTCTTTTGGCCGTGGTCTGTCCGGAGTGGTATGTTATGATCCTGGCTGCAAAGTGAGGGGAGAGGGCCTTCTCCATTTTGCGGCAAGCGGCTATGTCGGGGGTGAGGATAAGGGTGCACTTTCCTTCCTGGACCGTTTTGGCGATAATCTCCAGGTACAGGTTGTCCTTTGTGGATGTCTCCTGGAGTGTCCTTAGGAATTTGGGCACGAAATGGGCTGTTTTTGTCCCCAAGGAGGTGTTGTTCGGGTATTCGGGCACAGAATCGGTGGTTTTCGTGCCCAAAGTGTCTGATTCTGGTGTTGCGGGCACAGAATCGGTGGTTTTCGTGCCCAAAGTGTCTGTGTCTGCTGTTCCGGTCACGGAATCGGCGTTTTTAGTCCCCGCAGCTCTCTCACGTTTGGTGAGAAGTTCCATCAGAAATGGTGTGGCAGCTTTGAGGGCCTCCCCAGAACTGCACATATAGTATTCTGATATTGTGCGCCAGAACCGTATATCTTCAGGTGTTGCAGTAATCTCTGTGTCGATGGCGAGAATGTCCCTCACTTTCTTGGCATCGTAGCGGGGGGTATCGGTAATCTCTTCGACAAAACCTTTGTACTTGCGGTAGCCAAGCATCACCTCCACCCTTGAGCCGATCTGGAGATTGGGCAAAAATTCATCGGGGACAGAATAGGTTACTGTGTCCCGAAATCTTACTGGAATGATTACCTGAATATATGTTTTTGCCCCGTTCATTCAGGTGCGAAGATACAAAAGAAGAGCGAAGTTGAGAAAAATGATAAATTTATTTTGGTAGTCCAAAAAATAATCCTACATTTGCAGTCCCAAAACCGATGGTGCCATAGCTCAGTTGGTAGAGCAAAGGACTGAAAATCCTTGTGTCCCTGGTTCGATTCCCGGTGGCACCACAACAAAACCGCAATAGAAGTGCTTCTGTTGCGGTTTTTTCGTGTTTTGAGCGGATCTTTGTATAACTATATGTATAACTGTAATCAGAAACTTTGAATGTCGCTATAGACAATATCGTGTATGTTTACGTTTAGAATGATTCGATTTTAGCATTAAATTTATGGCTCTTTCGTTTATTGCAAAAATCTCACTA
>JAZRHK010000043.1:0-7372 GCA_045644725.1 Candidatus Coprenecus sp.
TCTTCAAAAACGCTCTGACCGAGGAAATTTGTCTGGATAAACTCTCGTTTGTTGATAATCCACGGGTCTACGGAAAGCCCATTACCCAGAGGATTTTCTGTTTCAGATTCGTCATAAGTGACAGGATACTTATAGGCATCGTCATCCTTCCAATCAGAAGCAACAATGTTGAATTTCCTCATGTATGCTCCCCACTGCGGAAGGGATTTTTCCAGACCCTTCATAGTCGCAGAGTAGGGACGAATGGCAAAGATTGTTCGAGCCAGAACGTTTGACAGGGTGTTCATAATAACATCTTTGCCAAGAGTTAAAGCGGTCTGGGCAACACTGATAAAATCCGCTTCAGTGCTAATAACACTTGTCCGTCCTGTTGCCTGTTGTACCAGAGAGTTCAATACTGTTGAACACTGTTCAAAAGTAAGGGTATTTACACTCATTTTCTTATCCTCCTATTAGGTTTCTGCATCCGCAGGGGTATTGTCTGCGGGCGCGTCTGCGGGTGCGGTGTTCTGGGCAATCACTTCAATCTGCTCTGCCATTGTTTTAGTGTATGCTTTCACCGCATCCATGTCATTACGAATTTTCTTTATTTCCTCTACCAGTTTTACTGCCAAGTCTCTGTCCACGGGTTTTAACTCCTTTCCTTAAATGTCGGTCTGATAATCTCCGCAAGCATATCCTCTGCGGAAGGAGGTGTCTGCAACCCCTGCGGAATCACACTCTGGGCAATCGCATTTGCCTGTACCGCACTTGTCAGTTTCGCAATTCCCTGCATAATGTCTGCCATCGTTGGCTGATCCTGTGCAGGAGTTTGTACGGGTTGAGGTACAGGTGTGGGTGCGGGTACGGCAGGGGCAACGGGTTCAACAACTTGTGCCTGTACGGGTTTGGGTTCTGGAGTCTGTGCAGGAGTATCCACTGGTGTCTGTATGGGTTCCTGGTTAGGGTTCTGTGTGGTAGGCTGTTCCATTTGCATAATCTCATCATGGGTGAATCCTGCTTTCACAAGTTCAAGAATAGTGTTAAGTTCCATAGCAATATTAAACTCCCTTCAAGTATTTTGTCAAGGTTTCCAATGCTTCAAGCACTTGTTCATCTGTGCTATCCACATCTCTGATAATACGCACCGCATCCAGTTCTGAAGAGGGAGCGGGTTCCGGTTCGTTATAGTAGTCAATCATGTCCATGAGTCCGACATGAGTAAACACATTGAGTTTACAATAGTCTACCCCTCTATTACCCTGTGAATCCATACAGGGAAGAGTAGATGATCCTACATAAAGTCCTACATGAGAAGCATTACCTTGATCGTCATGGTATCCCTTCTCCACCTCTCCCCCGTCATACTTGACAAGGAACATAAAGGCTCCCAGAGGGATTTCACCGAACTTCGCTTTGCACTCCGCAATGGTTCCCTTCCATTTAATATAGTTCCTCCACATGGAGTTACTACCCCTCCAGTTATAGGGAGTGCCATCCGGTTTCCGTACAGATAAGTCTTTTAATACCTGCTCTACAAATCCTTGACAATCCAGTTTGGAATATGGAGTACCCACATACCCGCCTGTGATTGCCTGTTCTGCCATGTCCGCACCAGTGGTTCTCAAAATCATTTAGTTCACATCCTTGTCCAGTTTGTCAACTAACTTCTGCATCACCAGAGTGTTATTTGCTATTGCTTCGGTTAGTTCCTTCTGTTCCTGTTTGTGATCCTCTCGCTCCTTATTCCATAAATAGAATGTGGCAATCAGACAGGCCACAGGAACAGCCAAATTTGAGAAAAGGCTTACAATCGCATCCATATCCATGTTAATCCTCCTTCCTCAAATAATAATGGTGAGTATCCTTTGTGACTGTGCGGAGTCATGCCCGCCCTTCCGAGGCTTGCACTGGGCAGGATACCCACCGATTTAATAATATCATACAGTGTCCCAATATTTCAAGAACATCTTTTCTGACAACACATCCTCAAAGTCCATCTTTCCTCCGATGTACATATCCCAGTGTGATCTATATATCCTCTGATAGTGGAGTCTGTCGGAATCTGATAGTGAAAACTTCCTATTAAATACTCCCGCTAAATGGGTAGAAGCATACAATCTGTTTTCCGATTTGTGCCTGTAGATACACAACTCCCCTAAAGAACAAATAGGTGTAAACTCCGCAAGCGGTCTGGGTCTTACGTGTTGCCTGTCCACATTGAAGTCATTGTCCAATGCCATGTTTGAAAACTCTGATCCCTCTGTCAGATTGTAAAGGACAGTGTTTGCTTTCTTCTTACTAATTGGTGATCTATGCAACATGATAAGTTGAATTCCTCTCTTATCATCTGTCCATCTATCATTGTTTCCCTTTTGCATCTTGTCCGCAATCCGTATTAGTTTCAGACTCTCAAACACTGGATTAGTAATGTCATTAGCATTAGCCAGACACACCATCTGAATAGGAGCAATGCCTTTAATCTCCCTGTTCCTGTTCATTGTTTCATAGGCATTAAACAAGGCATCTGCTTCATTCTTCAAGAGTCTTTCATGCTTCTCTGGGATAAACTCATCATAGATAAGCAATTGAATATCGGAAGCGTCAAACCCTCTCATGTTGGAAAGAGTTGATAAAGCACAAGTATATCCTATGGGATGCGACAAATTTTCACTATCCGGTTCATAGAACATGGAATTATACTTGCTGATACTCTTTACCTGTACATTCCATCCAAGGTCAGTGTTCAAAGGCTTGAACACTGAAAACTCTGGTTTACTGATTAGGTCGGCTTGGCTCTGGGTTCTCCGCATAAGCATAAATAACCTATCATCCTCTTTGGCAACCTTCAAAGTGGTATAGGTCTTACCAGTTCCCCGCCCACCTACCAGAAAATTAAAGGGATACCCTTCATCGAGTATCCCTCTAACATTTACATAACCAGATGAGTCATAGATTTTCACGGGGCAATGTCGCAGGTCAGATATTCCCGGTTGCTCTTGCTCTTCCCACTGCCCACAATGAAACGAGTGGGAGGAGTCTCATTACCCGCATCATAGATAGCGAGAATGTCAGAGAAGTTCCGAGTGAAGGTCTTGCTGTTAGTGGCATACTTTGCACCGTCAAGGGTTTCTACCGCCAGCACAACCATCTCATTACCCTTCACATCCTCATCACGATACAGGACATACTTCAGAACATCCAGTACCTCACCTTTGGCATCTGCCATTTTCCGAACATCGTTTCCTTTGGTCAGAGCATACAGGTCAGCAGAGGTAAGTCCTTCGGTTTTCTTGATGATTTCCATGTTTGAGTCCTCCTATAAAATGTTGTTTGGGTTATGGTGGGTTCCGGATCGTCGCATAGTCCAGTGCACTTGGCTGTTGGCACTCTGAAGGTTATCCGGTGTAGCACTCTGATCTTCGCTTCTGTCCACGCTCCCCGTCAACCACCTTAATAATATTATCATATAATGTACGGGTTGTAAAGATACTTTTTACTATATTTGATAATTCTTTCATACTCGCCAGTGATCCCTAATGTATATTCTGATGGAAGGATAGCAACATTAGCAGTGATTTGTATATCTCTCCCTTCAATACTAATAGTGCCAAACGGAGGATTGTCATTATACACTGCCTGTGTCCCTCCTGCTTCCCTAAACACAAATCCTTCAGCGAAAGCAGATAAACCTCCGTTTTTGTCCAGTTCTTTTCCTCCCTTTTTCTTATTGACTCCCGCAATCGTGCAGTGGACACCCTCTCCCTCCTTTTCTACATACGCATACTTTTTAGCACCCAGAGTTTTGAAATATTTATAAGCAACACCTGTATCTGGATTATCTTCTGTTTCAAACACTCCCATGTAATGAGTTACCCCAGAGGTATCAGTAGCGTATGCCCCAGAGTTAAGACATTCAGCAATTCGAGCAGAGTTATAGTTACTCCAATCAACATTCCCAACATACTTAACACTGTCAGTATCGCAATAAATAAAATCAGCACCTTCCGTATCGTGTACAAGTCTAATCCCCCTCTCAAGTGCGTCTCTACTGTGTACAGTTACCCAGACTCCCCACTGATAAGCCAGAAATGCCCTTTTATTACTCTTCCCCAGGAGTTCCTCATCTGGGGTGGTATCCTCTTCCCAATCTCCGCACTGCTGAAAGATTAGTGAGTGCTTCACAGGGTCTTGTGCCATCATGCCATATAGACTATTTAGTAATGCTTTCGCTTTATCATAAAATATCTCTTGACCCTTAACACCCTTTAACTCTGTTTTATCCTTATAATACTTAATCACTTCATTTATAAGGGATTCTGGGAGTTTCTTATAACTGGAATACCAACCCTGTAAGAATATTATCTGCCCTGTGTACTCTTCCATTATAATCTTCAAATCAATGTCTGTCACAGTGGTTTCCAAATATTCTGCTTCAAGTATTCTACCGTTGTCCTCTGTGTCTATTGCCTTATGAATATTCCTGCACTTGTCCTTACTCAAATACGGACAACCCCAGAATTTATCCCGCAGTGCAAGATTTTTGATCCCAATCCGCAGAAGCAATGCCTTATGCCTTATGGTGACACACCTTGCTATATAATCCTTATTCAAGTCCTTTGGCAGTATTGGCACAAACTCTGTCATAGGAAATTCACAATTGCACATTACCGCAGGGTAACTGGATGATCTATCAGCACTATGAACATTCTCTACAATGTCTCCCGCATAGTACCTGTTTGCATGGGTATTGCCACCTCTAAACGCTTCCCGCAGTGCCTTATATGTTTCATAATCTGGTAATATTGAATATACAAAGTTATGATGGATACCCTCCCGCATTGCCCGTTTTGCGTTCCTGCGGACATATCCGGTAGAGGTCAGAGGAATGGTCTGTAATGTGTCTCCATCTCTGTCCATGAGTTTATTTACTGCTTCAACAAGGCCCAGAACATCATTTACACAATATTCCAGTTCTTCATCCGATAATTCTGTCCAAGGGTATCTCTTCACAGAGTAATCAAACTCTTCCCCAGACAATTTAGTATGCTCCACCTTCATTCTTGTTGTAAACTGTTTCAAACTCATATTTGTTAATTTATAGGAACATCTAAACTCAAAACAACCCCACATATCACATTTTATCAATTTCCGAGAAGCTACTGCAAATATAACATCTGGGGTAAACTGGTATATGCCCTTCAAAAATTGAAACTCATAGGAAAGATTATGCACATAAACAACTAACCAATGGTCAGCAGGAATGGAGTTCTGCACACGCTTTTGCAAGTCCAAAAACTCATCCCATGTCCTGCCAATTACTGTATAGTCCTCACCAAACTGCCACTGCCATATATACATTACTGATTGCTCAATATCGTCTATCAGAGTTGTCTCAATATCAAATGCAGTGGTGATCCCAATATAATGCTTTTTCTTCCCCGCAGGGTTTCCCTTCCGGTTCTTCACTATGGGGCATTTGTGAAAATATTGCTCTGGTTGAAAATTCGCACATTTTACAACCATAAAGGCTTATTCTCCTATCATCCTCAATATTTCATCAAAATCGTATCCTGCTAAATCTGGTATCTCTTTTAGTTCATCTGTATGTGTCAGTAAATCGTCCAAATGTTGTAACCATTCATTAGTCTGCTGATCGTTAAGGTCTAACATGGATTCTGCAAGTTCTACTGCCTTATCTGATCCATATACAATTTTCTGTTTACGCATCTCTTCCAAAATCTTAATTGTCTTATCATAGTTCTTACTATTCAAGTTTAACCCTTGATCCTGCCATGTCTTAATCGTCTTTTCTTTAATCTGCTTTTGTCCGGTCACTGTACTACCCTTTGCCTTGACAAATTTTGCCAACTCTGCAAATGCTTTTGGAAAGTCTCTGGGGTCAAGGTCTTTCAGTTTGGCAAACCCTTTTTCATGGGTCTGATATGCTTTACTCTCCGGAAACTGTTTGCCCAGACGCTTAATGCGTTTCTGGGCCACGTCCCGCATACGGGTATATTCTGCTCTCATGGTAGATAAATCGTCTTTAGTACCGAGTCTCGCCATTGTTTCCGCACCCTGTACGGTATACCATTTCTCATCAAACCAGAATTTGAAACTGGGGTCTGTGACTCTGGGCATTACGGTTCACCTACCTTGATACCCAGTTTTTGAAGGTAGTCAGCAATGGCACTTGCTACCATAGCACTTCGGTTCATATTGTAATGGTCACATAACTCTTCCATAGCATCATATACCGGAAGAGGAAGGGAAACAGAGATAATCTCTCTATCACCCTTGCGAGTCTTACTCATTCCATCCTGCATTGTAATTATCCTCCATCATTTTAATATGTGCGTGTTGGCACAAGTTCATAATAATATTAAACTCTTCAAGAGTCAATAATGAATCATTAAAGGCCGTACGGACAATAACCCGCAAAAGGTCATGCCCTGCGATAAAACCATAGGAGGGGCAGGAGTCAATCCTGCCCTTGTAGAAGTTGAATAATTCGCTCATTTAATTCCCTCCTTTATCCATTGCAAAGTAACCGGATAACCGACACACTCCCACTTGGTAACAGAAATTGTAAACCCTTCTGATTCTGGGAATCGTTCACATAACTCAGTGTAAAACATCTTTGCTCTGTCCGGTTGGCAAGACGGAAACGATCTGGGAGCAGTGGCAAACAAGTGTCTACCCTCATAAGCAACGTTAAACTCAAAAAAGGATTCCATATCACACTACCTCCCATAACTGGACAGATTCACCATCATTCAATATCTCAACATATAAAGGACTATAGGCACCAATATACTCCCAACCGGAAATATATCCGTATTTACCATCCACATTCTCATAGAAATAAGGATATGTTAATCTCTCAACAGTATCAAGATATGTCCTCATGTTACCTCTCAGATAATAGGCGAGTCCTCTATTATCCCAGAATATACTCTTGACTCTCCCATATTTCTTAAGTTTAAACGGGTACAAATTCTGATCTTTACACTTGATAACTACCATGATACTATCCTCTCTTTCTCCTGTATCTGGTACAGGCTACGAGGGGAGGAGTCCTCCTCCCGTCTGTCTGTATCAAACTTACTCTTGTTTTTCTCTCTCCTCATCAGAAGTGAGTCTATCGCTCATGATTAGTTCCTTCAGATTATACACAGCAACAGCATTTACTTCATCACCTTTCTCACTATCCCATCTGGTTAACTCAACCCCAACAACAGATGGAGCTTCAAACTTTTCTGAATACTGTGTAAACTCTGCAGATGCTTTCTCGTACTTCTTATACCATCCACATACTCCCCAGTGTTTTTCCTCATGCCTATAACACTCATCATAGTCAGAAAAAACTTTTCCACACTTCTCACATTGATAC
>JAZRHK010000044.1:0-1920 GCA_045644725.1 Candidatus Coprenecus sp.
TTAAGGTGATACAGAATTTTCCTCTGTGTCACCTTTTTTCATGTATTAAATTGACACATTCAAGGTTTTGATACAAGGAGAACTTCTAAACACAGTCTGAAATGAACTTATGGTTTTTATTTTCATAGTGTTAGCATTAAATTATATGCATTGGCAGGGGATGTTGTTATCTTGCCCTGCCGGTGCAGTTCAAAAGGTCTGACCATGACAGCGGATGCCTCCCTCTGCTGAACCGGATAACCGCTGACAAGTGGTAGTAAAACATCGCATTCAACATGCCCGCATCTGCTATCAACGACAAATCCTGCACCTCACCTATACCCCTTAAATAATCTGACACTTCCTGCGAATTCAGATGTACTTCCAAACGATGCAGTTTCTTGGGTCTCCCATAGTAGTTGAGGATATACTCCTTGCCTGAGACATCAATCTCCGTCGCCTTGTTATAGGCACAGACCGTTATTCCCTTGTTTTTGTTATGGAGGGCTTTTACCTGCTTGATGGATATGGTCGGATTTTTCAAGCGGGCAAGTGACACCGAGTAGGTCTGACTAAACCCTGCCACCGTCTCCTTCCTATCCTTGACCGCCTTGCCATTGATTATGGTCGTGATGCACTTGTCTTTATAGAGCCTGCGGATGAGGCTGACAGGATTGATAGCGGTAAAGTCCTTTGCCAAATCTATGGCAGTGATATTGTGAAAGACCATTCCCATTTCCTCCGGTAGCATCAGAACCTGTTCAAGAGTACTATGGTCATACAGGACTGAATTTGCGATATGGAGAAAAGCATAGATATTATCAGTCTGCTGTTCCCCATATCTTGCAAATCTCAGTTGTGCCACCTCGTGGCGTTCTTCATCCGAGCTATGCAGGATATTGTAAGAATATGCAAAGTGCTGACTTGCTACACGGAAGAATGAGAAATCTCCCATCGTTTCCCACTCACCATATTCAAGCCCCGTCAATGCCGACAAATCTTCGACATTGACCATGTAACATAGTTTCAGTGCATCTATAACGGTTGTTCCTATCCGGCATCTTGACATCCCGACTGCGAGGTTTCACTCTTATTCCATACTGCCATTGTTTTCGGGAGTGGTAGTCGCTCCGGTTGAAGGTTGAGGTCTGTTGGGGACGGACTTCCAATACTCTTGCATTCCCTTTGAAATGTTCGCCTTGTGCTGTGCAGTCTTTGGTTTCCCCATCGTTGAGGTACTGATTTTCTCCTTTGTCTCATCTGAGAGTTCTCTGAATTTTCGTTTTCCTGTAATCATGGTTTTCTCTTTTATTATAAATATTAGTAAGGATAGGAAGATTGTAAAGTGTAGTAGAAAAATTTTTGTTACCGATGCCGGATAAAATCAGTGAAAACAACAGTCTTAAAGCCTACCGAGGTTATCTCTCCGGCATGAATAATAAGGCGAGTTACTTAGTTTGATTATGCCATATAGCCCGTCCGGTGGGGTAAAGGGAGTCTAAACAGCGGGATAACAAATTCACGCTGACCGCTGTATTGCGGAGGTGGGGAAATTCTCTTGGAAAGTCTTGGAGATATGGAAAAAGTTCGTACCTTTGTGACTGAAATCATGGTTGATTTGCAGCAACCTTATAAGATTAGACATCACCCCAATGGTGTCTTTTCTTTTACCCCAAACCTAACAGAGGGGTGGCATACCGTAACACATCGGGGGCTATCCCAACGACCTCTTTCCAATAGTTCTTTACGCTGCAAAACAATCAACCATGATTAGGAGAACTCATTGCACTGAGGTCAGGGTGACTGTCAAGATGGTTTACCCTGTGCTTATCAAAGTGAGAGCGTACACACGAGTCCGCTTTGGTAAGGTAGAGAAAGTCCGCAGTCACTACAGAAGATATTGGGGTATCTGATGTAGAGGCAAAGACTGAGCCGAAAGGC
>JAZRHK010000045.1:0-3782 GCA_045644725.1 Candidatus Coprenecus sp.
CTTCTTTTTTGTTTGGTACACGTTTTTACAGAGTGTACCACTTTTATGTACTAAAAAAGATGTACTAGGGTATATAGGAATATATATAGAAAAAAATATCTCTAAAATTACCAGATATTGTAAATAAATAGTAAATATTTACAAAAATACTTTAGTAAAGTAAAGTAAATCTTTAAAATTCCTTTCTATAGATGCGTATAAAAGGTGGTACACGTTTTTTAGTACACGGAAATCAGGTGTACTAGTATGTAATATGGTGTACCATAAACAAACCTGGTTAAGCTTATTTAACAAGTGGTTAAGGGAGCCATCAAACAGGCCCCCCTCCTGCCCGGTCCTCTAGCAGCCATGGGTTGACGGCATAACCCTGGGGCTTCTCACCCAGAATATTTCTATCCACAAGAAGCAGCAGAACCTTGTTTCTGTGTTCCGTGTCCTTTAGGCTAGATATCCAGGCCCTTACCTTTCTTGCCGTAATGTGGGTTTCCCCTTTTTGCAATATCTTTGCTAGGAGCTTTTTAGCATCCACTACAACCCGGCTGTTAACATTGCCCCTGGCTATCTCCAGGAATTGTTGGGTCAGGTAGTCCCCTATCTTCCAGGCTGCCTCCAGGTTAGCTCTACTCACCATGATGGTTGGGTTTGAAAACTCACCTGGCTCAGCCTCCAGACGGGCAAGGATTCCGGCTATTCTCATGATCCGGCCTTCCTGTTTTCCTCCCCAATTGCTGATCTCCCTTAGATCACCCTTCAATCTTGGCTCAATACTCCAATGGATATCCGGCCAAATAGACTCTGCCTCCGGAGAGAATGAGATCATTTCACCATCACTCTCATCAACTAGCAATTTCTTCACAGCCTTGGAGTACTCCTCTTCCAGGCCTGTAGGCACTCTAACCCCATAGGCATCCCTTACACCAACAGAGGAGTCTCCCTGACAATAGCACCATCTTGCAAGGAATCCGTTGCCTTTCCAAACCGGATTCAGAAACACTTCCTCAAGGATAGAGGGCTGTACCATCATAGCAGCAGCCAGGAATGCATGCCTTACCTTCTGATTGCCTGTGGGAACCCTGGATGATGATATTGAGCTCCCATCATAAGCATTATTCCAGATGGTTAAGTCAGGAGCCATTTGAGGGGTGTACACCCCCTTCATGGTATTGAAGATTTTACCCTCATCAGCATAGACAAGCTGTTTTGGATACAAACAAAGCCGGGTGAGCAGTGCCTCCGGTGTAGCATCCTGAACAGTGAAGTCCATTTTCCGGTTAGGCTCAAACCTGAAGTAATCCTCTCTTGCCTGGTTTACCTCTTCCATGGTGGCTTTTCCCTTGAGATAGGCCTGCTCCTTGGCATCCATTGCTTTCTTAAGAAGGGTCTTCTGTGCTTCTGAGTTTTTGATCTCCAGCTCATGTTCCTCATTCCACTCATTTTCATAGTCCAAAACAGGCTTTATCAGGTGCTCTAGAATGCCTGTCTTTCTCTCTCCAGATTCCCCTATGCCCAGGACATATAAGGGTAGCTCCTGTTTGAATGCTCTGCCACTGACATAATACTTACCCATCATGCATGAGGACAGCACACCCAGCATAGGCATTGCCACCAGATCAATGGGGGCTTGAATGCTCTTAGCCAAGGACAGGCTATAACTACGGTATGGCTCTGGCAAGGACTCCAATGGAAACGGGACCCTTTCCACCTCTGTTATAGGTTCAGGCTTCTCCCAGCCGGCAGTGGATACTTTCTTGGTCATGTTGTCTTCAGCTTTACCCCTGTCATGAGGAATAGGCTTTTTGTTTGAATCAGCCCTTTCTTCAGTTGGATCAATCCCTTCCCAATCTGCATCAGAGCCGGTTGAGCTCTCACCCAGGTCAGGCTCAGCCTGTTCCTCATCATGGTTGACCATAATCTGGTTATTGTCTACCTCATCCGGCTCAGTTATACCTTGATCCGGCTTCTCCTCAATTACATCATTTGCCTCTTCAATTACCTCATCTGCCTGGCTTTTGGTGCAGTTGGAATCTTCTTCAGATGCCTGTCCTTTTTCTGTTTTGGCTGCCTCATCTGCCAGTATTGCAGCCAATTCCTGATCCATGTAGTGCACATCTCTGTTATTCATGTCACGTCTCCCTCTCTTTTAATAGTAGTTATAACTATACCTCTCTTCCCTTACCTCAATCAGCTCCTTGGCCATCCAGCTTACTGTCTCACTGAAGTCACCATCAAAACAGTGATTACAAACCAGATCAAATGCACTGACAGCCCCACCAGTATTGCACGGGTCTGTTCCGTGATAGGAGACGGCAAAGGGCTCATTGACAATCAAGCCGGGTTGGCTCTCTGACCCAATCAGCCTATACCTGCCGGGAGAACACTCTTCATAGATGTCATACAGGAAATACCGGATTGTATCCTCCACACTGTAGGTCCTGCAGAATGCCCCCACCCAGTCATCACGGTCCCTGGGGTCTGCTTTTTTACCATTGCTGAACTGAGCCCCTGTCTCCCACGGATTTGTTGGCATTACTGCCGTATCCCAGTCAGCTGGCAGAAAATCTTTCCACTGGATCACTGGCCCCTCATGGACTCTGAACAGGTATTCCCCATTTGAGGGGTGACTTGGCCAGTACATAAGTTGTGTAGGCCTGAGTGATGTCACATCCACCCACTGCAGAATCCCCAGCCATTTTGCATACCATCTGGCTATGATTTCATAGTTTCTGGCCGGAACGGGAGCTGGTAAAGGCACAACCAGCCTCAATCTGGGTCTGTCCGGTCTGTGACTGTGAGTACTGTACAGAACTGCCTTGTGTTTGATCCTGCTGCTGAACTGGTTCACGTCCTCCATGCTCAGATCAGGTCCAACATCTGAAGCCTCAATGTCCAACGTGATCAGGCAACGGTTGAGGATGTTATCCTTCCGTCTACGGCCTAAGTCTTCAATCAGTGAGCCTCCCACAAAGCCACCATGATCCTTGGCCTTCTGCTTTTGATCCTGGTTAAAGGCCTTGTACTCCTCAACCGTCTCCGGGGTGACAATAACCCGGGAAAGCTTACCCGTCAGTTGTTTCCATGTCACTTCCCTATTTCTCCATGACTTACAGTAGGTAGAATCCCCTACTGCAATGGTGTACTTATCATCCCTTGGCATACCCGGCTTTGCTTTATTATTCTCCATAGCCAGCCTCCTTCAAGATGGTAAAGAGCTTTGCAGCTTCCTCATTGGTCAAGCTGATTCCCTTGCCACAAAGATTGTCCTGGGGTCTCCAGTTCCTGATATCCAACTTCTCCGGACCCCCATTCCAGCTGATGATATTAACTTCTTTTACCCACCCCAGGCTGTTCTCACCCAGGGTACCCAACTCTTGCACTTTGTAATAAGTAAACTTTGCCATGTTAATAAGCCTCCCTTCTGTTTAATGTTTCTATCCTTGATGTGAAAAATCTTCACTTCAAAACTTTCCTAAGGTGCAAAACTTGCACTTCTAAAATTTCTCAAGGTGCAACAATCACCTTTTTGGCTTTCCCGGTTCTTCTTTCCTGTAGAGCCTATTCCTTCCGGTTACTCCTTCTTATAGAACTGCCCTTCATAGCCTTCAGCATCAACAGGCAAACCTTGAGCCCAGCCCGGCAAGGCTGTCATCTGACTAATAACCTGGTCAACAGTGACTTCTGGATCAGCCTCAATGATCACCTCATCATGCACATGACCAACAACGGGCAAGCCTGCCTTCTCTAGATTCACCAGAGCCTCAGCCAAGAGGTCCCTTGCCACTGCC
>JAZRHK010000046.1:0-2491 GCA_045644725.1 Candidatus Coprenecus sp.
AAGGAGGCAAAGCAGTCTCACCTGCGCCATCCGCCATGTATTGGGGAGAGGGTAGACAGATCGCTTCAATAAGGGAAAGGGTGACAAAGATCGCCGCTACAGATGCATCTGTCCTTATCACCGGTGAGAACGGGACAGGCAAGGATGTCCTGGCCAACGAGATTCACAGAATCTCCGAAAGGGCCCTCAAACCGATGGTATGCGTAGATGCAGGGGCCCTCACCGAAACACTCTTTGAAAGTGAACTTTTCGGCCACGTCAAAGGGGCTTTTACCGACGCCCACACAGACCACACAGGCAAATTTGAGCAGGCAGACGGAGGGACACTATTTCTGGATGAGATCGGCAATATCCCTCTGCACCTACAGGCCAAACTCCTCAGGGCCATTCAGAACAAATGTATCACCCGTGTCGGAGACACCAGAAGCATACCTGTAGACATAAGGCTGATTTGTGCGACCAATAAAGACCTGGAGAAGATGGTAAGTGACGGCGATTTCAGGGAGGATCTCTACTATCGTATCAATACAGTCCGTTTCCACCTCCCACCATTGCGCGAGCGTACAGATGAGATAGAACCTCTCGCAGAGCTGTTCATCAGAAAATTTGCAGAGAAATACAGACGGACAACCAGAGGCTTGACTCCTCAGGCACTGCAGCTTTTGAAAGGGCACAACTGGAGCGGCAATATAAGGGAGCTGCAGAACTGCATCGAAAAAGCGGTTATCCTCTCTGAAAATGAACTTTTGGGGGCAGCAGACATTGAAATACAACCATCAAAGCAGAAGCAACCCTCCACCATATCACCAGGTGCCACACTGGAAGAGACTGAAGAGCAGGCAATCAGGGCAGCAATGGCAAAATTTGGGGGAAACCTCTCAATGGTGGCCAAATCGCTTGAGATAAGCCGCCCTACCCTCTATGCAAAACTGAAGAAATACAACATCTGATGTCCGGCACCTTCACTCTCATAGTAGCTATCGGGGCTACAGCGGCAATTACTGCTGCAGTGACAGCACTGGTCACCTCACGGAAGATGAGGGGAAAGGTGGACTATATGCTCGATGCCCTTGAGGACAAGGAGCTCAACTTCCGTTTCAATGAGAAACCCCTCATCGGGAGCGGTTTCAACAAAACATTGAACCGCATACGCAATATTTTTGACAAGGAGAGGATGGAGATCATCCGACAGGAGAGATACTTCGGGATGATGCTTGACCATGTAAAGACAGGTGTGGCAGTCGTAGAGGAGAATGGTCAGATATCCTATTCCAACAGCACTGCTCTCTCCCTATTGGGTATTGCCACATTTGGGCATATCAGGCAGCTCAGACCTGTAAGTGAACAACTCTATGAGGCTTTTCTGCTCATAGATGAAAACACGCAGGAGAAGAGGGCCAGTTACTACAACGAAACCGGAAAGATAACCATCTCACTTACAGCGTCAAAAGCGGTGATAGGTAAAACCAGTGTAAAAATTGTCGCCTTCAACGATATCAGCAGCGATGTGGCAGAGAATGAACAGGAGTCGTGGAACAAACTCATCAGGGTACTCACCCATGAGATTATGAATACCGTCACCCCCATCGCATCACTGAGCGACACTCTTCTTATGTTTGAAGGGGTGGATGGTCAAATCAAGGATGGGCTGGATACCATTTCCCAGTCATCCAAAGGGCTTATAAGATTTGTCGAGAACTACAGAAACCTAACCCGAGTGGCAGCACCGGTAAAGAAGCCTCTGTACGTAAGGGAACTGGCAGAGAGGGTAATAAATCTTACCAGAGAACAAGCCCTGATCTCCGGAGCAGTATGCACATACACCGAGAAATCTGATGATGTGATACTCTATGCAGACGAAGGGCAAATTACACAGATTCTTATAAATCTTGTTAAAAATGCAGTGCAGGCTGAGGCAAGAAAAATAGAGATATCTGCACAGATAAATCTTTCGGAGCAGATAATCATCAATGTATGGAATGACGGCCGTCCTATCAGCAAGGAGAGTCAGGAGGAGATTTTCATCCCATTCTACACTACCAAACAAGATGGAACTGGGATTGGTCTGAGCCTCTCGAGACAGATTATGCGCATGCACAACGGCACCCTCACCCTATCACGAAGTGATATGAGCGGAACATCGTTCACATTGACCTTCAAATAGCCCTACCCCTTGAATATATCCTCTCCGAATATCCGGGCGGCTGTAGCCACGCAGCGGGTACACGGGCGGAGGTTATAGTACAGTTTTGTCCTCTGAGACGGGACCGGTTCCTGAGGTTCGCGGCGGATCTGAAGCAGCTCTGCACAGATATAGGAGCCCATCTCAGACTTGAACTGGGCAGCAAGCTCCTGAACCTTTCCATAGTTGGTACTTCTGGCCAGAGAATCCGATGGATCCGCTGCAGGGTATTTGAGCCCCACAAGGGCAAACATCCCCGTAACAGCTCCGCACACCTCACGGAGGCGTCCCATCCCCCCGCCGAATGAC
>JAZRHK010000047.1:0-2324 GCA_045644725.1 Candidatus Coprenecus sp.
AAACATCGGGAAATATGAACATTATTCACGACATCACTATCAGGAAGAACACTACCATCAATAGGATTTATTCCGTTGGCAAGTTTGCTGATCCATTCGGTTGCAACTTTTAATTTTTTTCTATCAATGTCAGAAGTCATAATTTGATAGTATTTATTGTTTATGTACTCTTTAAGGAAAGCGCAGTGGGACTGTCTGGAGAGCCTCTGAAGCATGACAGTGCGCTTTCCGGCACGATACCACGGGTGGGAAAGCGCACTTTCCCTCATGGGGTTGTTGGGCCCAAATCGTATATTCTCCTTAGTGTTAAATGAAACCTTTGAGTGATTCGGAGTCTAGGTGTACCATTCGGGATATCTGTTTGACTGTTGCTGCATACCCGTGTCTTAGTTCGCGCGCAATCCTTAATCTTGACTTGACATTTAAGGATTTTATGTCAGATGTTCCGAACTGTGTCATGGCAATCTGTGCTGTAACAGGTCTTAATTCTTTGTCCGGAAGGAAAGTCTTCTGTCCATGGGTCATCTCGATCTTGCCTTCTAGTTTCTTGGCTAGAAAATAGTTGTATCTAATAGGTGTCTTGAAGATGTTCTCAAGTTTTGCAGTGTTGAGGAATGACTTGTCTGGAATAAGCATTCCGCGTCTATTTACCCTCCAACTGTCTGGAAGAGGAGTTCGGGTCTTCAGCAGTCGTCTTCTTTCATTGAAACCGAGGTCTCCAAGTTCACGTGACTGGTCATCCTGAATGGGTTCTTTGAAGATGAATCTTGCAGATCCCCACTGGTATTCATTTGGAAGTAATTTGAAACCGGCAACAACCGGATTCCTGTCAAGGTATGCTATAGTCTCCATCAGTTCCTCTTCGCCCTTGATCGGTATTATCTCGACAGGGAGGTCTCTAAGCGGATCCTTGATTTTGTACTTCCGGCTTATATGCTTGCCGGTCAGTACTTTATATGTATTGATAAAACGCTTGCATGCCAGCAGTGTCCCATACATGATGAAGTGTCCATGATTGTCCATCAGTGTGTATGCTACTGTTTCTGCCTTTGAGATGATAGAGCAGATTCCAATACGATTTAATCCGGCGATGAAGTCTTCATCGTCTTGAAAAATCCATGGCACTGCGTTGCCGTCTGTACAGATGTGAAAATAGCCAGGTTCCTCCGAACGCCACATATCTCCCTCCTCTTTTAAATCGTGCGACATGACCTGTCCTTGAATAGATAGAGATGTCATTGTCCATGCCGCATCACCAACGCATCTCCAACTGCAAAGATTATAAATCCATATCTTAAATCCAAGAGCTTTACTATAAATTATTTGCTTGTATATCAGAAAGTTTGTTTTTGTGTATATGTCCTATACAGTGCGTCTGATATCCGTAGAGATGTTGTCGCTGGTTTTGCGGTATAGTTAGTTTAATCTATGTGGTGCAGTGAGTCCATATTAGAGGTATAATGCGGATCGAGTGATCCGTTCTGGTGATAGATTGGCTTTCCGGAGATTGGCTCTGGGGTGGTAGATCTGGTTGGTTTGAGAAGTGGTAGGTCTGGTTGGTTTGAGAGGTGGTAGAGCTTGTTGACTATGAGGTGGTGGGTCAGGTTGGTTTGGAGATGGTAGAGCTGGTTGACTGTGAGGTGGTGCGTTAGGTTGGCTTGAGAGGGAAAGCGTGGTAAGATGCTGTGGAGAGTGTCAGTTATAAGTTGGTGCGCTTTGCGGCACTAGAGCAAGAGTGGGAAAGCGCGGTGGGTTTCTTTGTAGATATGTCAGTGAACCTTCATCGCGCTTTCCCTCATGGCGTTGCAGAGGGACTATGGAGATTGAGGTGGTTCAGGTTGTTTCCCTAATGGAGTCGCAGAGGGACTATGGAGATTGAGGGGTTTGGGTTGCTGGTGTTGGCTGAAGTGGTTGGATTAGGATGACTGTGGGGCGGGAGATTCAACAAACACAAAATTCCATCAAAACCTCGAAAAATAATCAAGTGTGGTATATTAAAAGAAATTACGCTCAACTATACCTCAATGTGAGCGTAAAAGTGAGCGTAATTTTTAAAAGTGGAGATGGGCGGACTCGAACCGCCGTCCAAACACCGCACCAGACAGCTTTCTACACGCTTAGTCTGACTTTGATTTTCGACCATGGGCTGCCGCCGGACAGGCTACCCAAGGCTTATCCTCTGGATCTTAGCGGAGCTTAAAGGAGTCACTCCGAGCATCCCGTTTGAATGATACCCTGAAAACCGGTCATAACAGGCCTAAAGACCGGAAGGATACTCGTCGGCGACGCAGCCTTGGCGTCGCGGATTAAGGTAGTGTGCTTAG
>JAZRHK010000048.1:0-11672 GCA_045644725.1 Candidatus Coprenecus sp.
GCAATATACTATATGCGCTGTGCATCAGAAAGTTGTCTACTAAAAAACTTGCTATCCTCGTATGGATTCTCGGATTGGGACTGGCTGCATTCTCACTCTTCGATATGTCGGGTGCAAACCATATCGGTGTTGGCTGGACAATGGCCGACAACAACCTCTGGGGAGGTCTCCTGAGGATGAGTTTCTCTTATAGTGCAGGTATGCTTATATCCAGAGTATTCAGACCAATGAAAATAAAAGGGGCATTCTGGATATGCTCATTGTCACTTTTGGTATTGCTTGGTGTGCCACATCTTGGTGCTGTATCAGGGGCAATGTGGCTCAACGGCCTATATGACTCCATCTGTGTCCTCTTCCTGTTCCCTGCTATACTTTATATTGGTGCCTGCGGCAGTGTTTCAGGGACAGCTGAGAAGGGAGAAAAGGTATGGAAATGGCTTGGTGGCATATCGTATCCACTCTATATGGTACACTATCCGATTATGTACCTGTTCTACGCCTGGTGCTGGAAAGACGGCAAGATATTTGCCCAGACATGGCCAGTGATAATCGCCATTTTCATCGGCTGTATCCTCCTCGCATACGCTGTACAGAAACTCTACGACGAGCCTGTCAGAAAGTGGCTATCTAAAAAATTAAGCCTGTAACTTACAGCACATTATCCGCCAAAACGATGGCGGTGATGGCTTCTATTATAACAGGGCAGCGAAGGGCTATGCAGGTGTCGTGTCTGCCGGGAACAGAGAAGTCCACCATCTCCTCCTTAATAAAATCAAATGTCCTCTGAACCTTGGAAATGCTTGAGGTGGGCTTTATCGCCACTCTGAATACTATAGGGTTACCGTTTGTGATACCGCCATTGATGCCGCCGGCACCATTTGTCGCTGTATGTCCCTGTGTATCAATATAGCAGTCATTGTGTTCAGATCCTTTCATCCCTGCAGCGCGGAAACCGTCTCCAAATTCGACTCCGCGTACACCGGGGACAGAAAAAGCCAGATGGGCAATCTGTGACTCCATAGAGTCGAACATAGGTTCTCCATAACCTACATCCACACCTTTACATACACATTCGATAATGCCTCCAAGTGAGTCACCCTCTGCCATAGCACTCTCTATCAGGGCCGGCCAGGCTTCGGAATCTGCAGAACCGCCCACCTCTACAAGTCTGGCGGACAATGAGAACCCGTCTTCCGATACGAGTTCATCTTCCAGAACTTTCTTCGCCACTACACCTGCAGCGACGAGTGGGAGGGTCATACGGCCGGAAAAGTGTCCGCCACCACGGATGTCGTTGAAGAAATTGTGTTTCGCCTGTGCGACAAAATCAGCGTGTCCCGGACGGGGTATATCTCTGAAAAGGGAGTAGTCATCAGATCTGGTGTTTTCGTTGGCAAAAACTATTGTCAGGGGTGCACCGGTAGTAAAATAGTCGTGAACACCACTGACGATACGTGGAATATCCCCCTCAGTACGTGGAGTAGTGCCGCGGGCACCGGCTTTGCGACGGAGCAAATCTTCTGTAAAATCCTCTATATCAAGGGATATTCCTGCAGGGACACCATCTATTACTACACCTATCATCTCACCATGAGACTCACCGAAAATCGATATTCTGAAATTTCTCCCGAAACTGTTCATATTGACCACATTTTATATCAAACAAAATTAGGAAATAAATGACAAAATATCTAAATTTGTCTCGACAATATGGGTACACAACGATTTACATACTGTTTCTTTTTTTCTTTTATCGGCTAATGGATAAAAGCGGGAGCTTGTATGTAGATGACAATATAACTTTTATGAACTCCTGCCTGTGTTAAGGTGGGAGTTTCTTTTTGAAAGACATGAAACGGAGAGTAGTAATACAGGGTATCGGCGGCTGCAACCACTATATCGCTGCCAAAGCCTTTTTCCAAAGGGATGAGGTAGAGACCATCGACTGCGACACATTCAGAAACCTTGTCGATCAGGTAGTTAAGGACCCGGCCAAACTGGGGATAATGGCGATAGAGAACACTATTGCCGGCAGTCTGCTGGACAATTTCAATCTCCTCAGACAGAGTGGCCTGGTGATAGTGGGGGAATACAAACTCCGTATCAAGCACGCACTTGTGGCACTTCCAGGTGTAGAGATACACGATATAAGGGAGATAAATACCCATCCTATGGCATTCAGACAGTGTCAGGAATATCTCGACACCCTCCCCAATGTAAAACTTGTGGAAAAAGACGATACCGCAGGCAGTGCCAAGTGGATTCAGGAGAACAACCTCAAGGATCACGCAGCCATTTGCCCTGCTGGGGCGGCAGAACTGTATGGGATGAATATCCTGGCAGACGGCATTGAGACCAACAAAAGAAACTTCACCCGTTTCCTTATTCTGGCTAATAAAGCTGTCGCAAAAGAGGTTCTGAGCGAGATTTGCGAGTCGCACGAAGATTTGAACAAGAGTTCCATTGTCTTCACCCTTCCACACACCAGCGGAAGCCTTTCGAAGGTCCTCACCATCCTCTCTTTTTACGACATGAACCTCTCGATGATCCAGTCTATGCCCATCATAGGGGAGGAGTGGAGGTACCAGTTCTACGTGAATCTGCAGTTCAACGACTATAAGAGATACAAACAGGCAATAGACGCCATATTGCCCCTGACCAAGGATTTTGAGATTCTGGGTGAATATATGGAGGATGAGAATTATGAGAGAGATTAGCCCTGCAAAGAGAATCAGCGAGGTGAGCGAGTACTATTTCTCGGTGAAATTAAGGGAGATAGCACAGATGAATGCACAGGGGGCCGACGTCATCAATCTCGGCATAGGCAGTCCCGATCTTCCACCTGCTGAGGACGTGGTGAGCACCTTGGGTGAGGAGGCCGCCCGGGAGACTTCGCACGGCTACCAGCCTTACATAGGGATTCCGGAGCTTCGCAACGCATTTTCCGCCTGGTACCGCCGATGGTACGGTGTGGAGCTGGATCCAGCTTCGGAGATTCTCCCACTTATGGGGAGCAAGGAGGGGATAATGCACATCTCGATGGCATTTGTCAATGAGGGAGATGCAGTGCTGGTCCCTAACCCTGGTTATCCTACCTACACCTCAGTTTCGAGGCTTGTAGGGGCAAAAATTATTCCTTATGACCTGTCTGCCGAAAACAATTGGGAACCCGATCTGGAGGCTCTGGAGGCGCAGCATGCAGCGGGTGAAATTGACCTGCACAGCGTCAAGCTCCTCTGGTGCAATTACCCCAATATGCCCACCGGTGCAAACGGGAGCATACCCCTTTTTGAGAGGCTCGTTGCCTTTGGCCGAAAGTACAATATAATCATCTGCCATGATAACCCATACAGCTTCATTCTCAATGACAAGCCGCTGAGCATCCTTATGGTGGAGGGGGCAAAGGATATCTGCATTGAGCTTAATTCAATGAGCAAGAGCCACAATATGCCCGGCTGGAGAATCGGGATGCTGGCGACAAATCCCCGCTTCAGGGAGTGGATTCTCAGGGTGAAGAGCAATATGGATTCCGGAATGTTCCGCCCATTGCAGCTCGCTGCGGTGAAGGCTTTGGAGCAGCCAGATGCGTGGTATCGCGAGATGAATGAGGTATATGGCCGCAGAAGGGCTCTTGCTGAGTCAATCATGAAGGCGGTGGGGGCAGAGGTGGCTCCAGGGCAGGTGGGGCTCTTCCTTTGGGGCAAGGTGGATGGTCGCGGCGTGGATATTTGCGACCAGGTCCTTTATGGTGCCAAGGTTTTCATTACCCCGGGATTCATCTTCGGATCCAATGGGGAAAACTACATAAGAATATCACTTTGTGCCAATGAAGAGACATTGGGCAGAGCCTTGCAAAGAATTGAAAAAGAATATAATAAACAATAATATATGGAGATCGACAAATTAGCAATTCCAAACGTCAGCAACGATCGTCCAATCGTAATTGCTGGACCTTGCAGCGCAGAGAGTCGCGAGCAGGTACTGAAAACAGCGGAAGAACTTCACCGCTACGGAGTGAAAATTTTCAGGGCAGGAATCTGGAAGCCAAGGACCAAACCTGGTGGATTTGAGGGGATGGGGAGTGTAGCATTGCCTTGGCTTAAGGAGGTGAAGGAGAAATTCGGGATGGCAGTGGCTACCGAGGTGGCTACCCGCGACCACGTCTTCGAGGCTGTAAAAGCTGGAATAGATATCCTTTGGATCGGTGCCAGGACCGCTGCAAACCCATTTGCAATGCAGGAAATAGCAGACTCACTACGTGGGACAAATATCCCGGTACTGGTGAAAAACCCTGTCAATCCCGATCTTGAGCTCTGGTGTGGAGCCATCGAGAGGCTCGTCAATGCCGGCATCACAAATGTTGGGGTCATCCACAGAGGGTTCAGTACATACGACAAGAAACTCTACAGAAACCTCCCAATCTGGCATATTCCTATCGAATTGCGCCGCAGGTACCCAAATATCACAATGTTCTGCGATCCGAGCCATATCGGGGGAAAAAGGGAGCTGGTGGCCCCAATATGCCAACAGGCAATGGAGCTCAAATTTGACGGTCTTATGATCGAATCGCACTGCAGCCCCGATGAGGCACTCAGCGATGCTGCACAGCAGATAACCCCCTCAGTACTTGACTTTACTATTAAAATGCTTGTTGTGAGAGACAATATTCAGACTACAGAAAACATATCGGTGCTTCGTCAGCAGATAGACGAGGTAGATGACCAATTGCTTGCCCTGTTGGCAAAAAGGGGGAGGATTTCCCGCGAGATAGGACTATACAAGAAAGAACACCAGATGCCAGTGCTGCAGACAGGACGCTACCATGAGATCCTCGAGGAGCGTGTCCGCAAAGGTGAACAGTTGGAGCTTGACCGCGAATTCATCCTCGCCATCATGAAGAGCATCCACGAAGAGTCTGTAAGGATACAGTTATCGTTGTAAGAATACATTATATATGAAAAAGACAATCATTGCGTTAGCGCTTAGTTTTATGGCACTGGTGATGGGGGCTCAGCCCCGTCAGGGTAAGGTGCAGATAATTTTGGTTCCTGACCATGCAGATGCACTGTATAAAGCCGGGGAACAGGTGAATATGAAGGTTATGACCCTCCATTGCGGCCTGCCGCTGGAAGGTGCAACAGTGAAATATGAGGTCTCAGAGGACCTGATGGAGCCACATAAAAAGGGTGAAGTGACCCTTAAAGGGCACGAAGGGATAATCAAGGCAGGAAGTATGAAAAACCCCGGTTTCCTAAGGGTCAAAGCTACTGTAGAACACGAAGGGGAGAGGTATATTGTCCGTAGCACTGTAGGTTTTGACAAGGACAAACTGGTCCCTACCAGCGTAATGCCTGAGGATTTCGACGATTTCTGGAAGAGGCAACTGTCAAGGCTGGAGAAGGTCAAACTTGACCCGAAGATGGAATTGCTCGAAGAGCGCTGCACCGATGAAGTCGATGTGTACCATATTTCATACGGAAATATCAAAGGATCAAGGATGTACGGAGTCCTTACCGTACCTAAAGGGGATGGTAAATATCCTGCAGTATTGCGCTTTCCAGGGGCAGGTGTCGGGCCTAAAGGGGGCGATATCACTCACGCCCGCAAAGGGGTTATTGTACTGGAGATGGGTATCCACGGCATCCCAGTAAATCTTGAAGGGAGCATCTACGACGATTTGGGAAGCGGTATCCTCTCATGGTACCCTGAGGACAATCTTAATGATCCCGAGAAATATTATTACCACAGGGTATTCTTGGGTGCAGTACAAGGGATTGACTTCCTTCAGTCATTGCCACAGTGCAACGGCGTGATAGGGACATTCGGAGGAAGCCAGGGTGGAACACTATCTATTGTGACCTCACGACCCGATCCCAGAATCAAGGCTACAGTAGCATATTTCCCGGCCATGTGTGACCACGAGGGGTATATCAATGGCCGTGCCGGAGGTTGGCCACATATGTTCAAGAATGAGGCAAACCGTACAGAAGAATATATCCGCACAGCACGTTACTACGATGTATCCAACTTCGCACGCGGTCTGCAGGCACCTGTTTACTATTTGTATGGATACAATGACTTGACATGTGCACCTACCACCACCTGTGCCACTTACAACGTAATCCCGGCACCTAAGCAGGTAATCATCGGCGAAAATATCGGCCACTGGACCTATCCTGAGCAGATGAATGCCCTTTGGGAATGGATTATTGGGGAGCTGAAATCTGTCAAGTAGAGAGACTTTTTTCTAATAAAATAAGGGGCTGACTAAAATGTATTAGTCATGCCCCTTTTTCTTTTTATTAGTTAGGTCAACCTCGAGGATTGTCCTGACTATTTAGTCAGTCCTTTGTTTGTAATCCAACTGGATTGCTGACGCACTGAAAAATTAGATAGAAAGGATACTGAGGACATTGATCAGTTCCTTATCAATACGCTTATCCAGTTTGATGGCTTTGTTGAATGGGACGTAGACTATCTTGTCGTTGGATACACCTATCATCACATTGCGCTGGCCATCTTTCAGGGCCTCTATCGCTGCCACACCCAAACGGCTGGCGAGGATACGGTCAGATGCTGTAGGCATACCGCCCCTCTGGAGGTGTCCGAGAATGGTGACACGTACATCATAATCCGGATACTCCTCTTTAACTTTGTCTGCGTAATAGAGTGCACCTTTCCCTTTCTTGCTCTCAGATACAATAACTATAGAGCTGTTTTTACTCTTCCTCACACCACGACCCACAAATTTCTCCAGCTGCTGTTCGTCAGTAATCTCCTCTGGGATGATGGCTGCTTCGGCACCAGCTGCAATGGCACTGTTCTGGGCAAGGAATCCGGCGTCACGCCCCATAACTTCTACAAAGAAAATACGATTGTGTGAGTTGGCTGTATCACGGATCTTGTCGATGCAGTCCATGATGGTGTTGAGTGCTGTGTCGTATCCGATGGTGGTGTCGGTACCATAAAGGTCATTGTCTATAGTCCCGGGGAGACCGATGCAAGGGAGGTCATACTCCTGGGCAAGCACCTGCGCACCAGCAAGAGAGCCGTTACCACCAATAACGATAAGGGCATCAATGCCATTGCTCTTAATGTTCTCATACGCTTTTGCTCGTCCTTCCGGTGTAAGGAAGTCTTTGCTGCGCGCTGTACGGAGAATGGTGCCGCCACGCTGGATGGTGCCGCTCACACTTTCAGTGGTAAATTCCTTAATATCATTATGAATAAGGCCTTCGTAGCCTCTGAAGATTGCTTTTACTTTCCACCCGCTGTAGATGGCTGCACGGGTTACCGCCCTGATGGCCGCATTCATTCCTGGGGAGTCGCCACCCGAAGTCAAAATACCTATAGTTGAAATGTTTGCCATAATATTTCATTTTACCGTACAAAACTAATCATTTAATCAGTTTACTCTAAACCTGTCGTACAATTTTTATGCTAAATTATTGGATAGGTTCCTCCTTCTCCAATACATATACATTCAAGTATTCAGTCGGCCAGGTCTGCAAAAATGTGTCCGACCTGGCCGAGGCAATTTCTACAACCATTAGAATACCAAGTCTTTGTAATTTTATAGCCGGCCAGGTCTAACATAAATCAGCAGACCTGGCCGGAAGAAGGTGAATTTTGGCTATATTTGTGAATAGGATTGCCCTCAGGGCTGAAAAATAATGATATGAACAAAACGATATTTTCCATTGCTATAGCAATATTGGCCTGGGGCAATGCCTGGGGCTGCACAAATCTGATAGTGACCCGCGGGGCATCCAAGGATGGCTCCAATATTGTCACTTATGCTGCCGATTCCCATACCAGATACGGTTTTCTTAACCATCTTCCCGCTGCCAAACACAGGGTGGGGGCTATGCGTGCCATCTACGAATATGGCCCCGAGCGCTATCTGGGGCAGATTCCGGAGGCTGCACAGACATATAATGTAGTGGGCAACATCAATGAGCATCAGCTTATCATCGGGGAATCCACCTGGGGTGGGCTGAAGGACCACTTCGATCCGAAAGGGGTGCTGGACTATGGTTCATTGATGTACATTGCGCTTCAGCGCTGTACCACTGCGAGGGATGCGATCCACCTTATTGCGGAGCTGGCAAATGAGCATGGATATGCTTCAAGCGGGGAGTCCATCTCCATTGCCGATAAGGAAGAGGCGTGGATTCTGGAGATCATTGCGAAGCGTCCCGAGTACAATGAGGCGGGAGAGAACACCAATAAAGGTGTTGTATGGGTCGCTGCAAGGATTCCCGACGGATATATCTCTGCGCACGCCAATGCGGCAAGGATTACCACTATTGACCCTGATGATAGTGAGAATTATATGTATGCAGAGGATCTTTTCGATTATGTTCGTGAGGCAGGGCTGTATGATGGTCCTGCAGAGCAATTCAGCTTTGCAGACACCTTCTGTCCATTGGATTTCTCCCTCCTGAGGGGTTGCGAAGCCCGAGTATGGGCATTTTTCAATAAGTTCGCTGCTGACGATATGAGCTGCTACCTGGATTTTGTCCGTGGGGACAACCCTTCGAACAGGATGCCTCTGTATGTGAAGCCTGCCGGAAAACTTTCTGTGAAGGATGTGGCAGATATGATGCGCGACCACTACGAGGGAACTGAGTTCGATATGACACAGGATCCTGGGGCTGGCGGGCACTCTTTGCCATATCGCTGGAGACCAATGGGATTTGAGGTGGACGGAGTTACCTATTCGCAGGAGAGGGCCATCGCTACCCAGCAGACCGGTTTCTGGTTTGTGGCACAGGCCCGCGGATGGCTCCCAGATGCAGTGGGCGGGATAATATGGTTTGGTGTGGACGATGCAGCCACATCCCCATTGACACCGGTATATTGCTGTGCAACAGAGGTTTCTGATCACTATGCCTTCGGCAAAGGGAATATGGTGAAATACTCTCCGCTATCGATGTTCTGGCTTGTGAACAGGGTGGCCCAATTCTGCTATCTCCGCTACAATCAGGTGGGGGCTGAGGTCCGCTCAGTGGTGGATGCCCACGAGGTGGAGATGATGGCGCGTGTCGCTTCTGCTGACGCAATGGCTACAGCAATGTCACCACGCAAGGCTGTGAAATATCTCACCAGATTCTCTGTGGAGGCTGCAGATGAACTTTTCGCCAAATGGAAAGCACTTGATGAGTATCTTCTGGTAAAATATATCGACGGCAATACCAAACAGCAGAACGAAGACGGCACCTTCAAGACCAATGGACACAACGACTTCGTCCCGGCCAAACCTATGTTCCCAGGCTACGACAAAGCCTTCCTCGATGCTATAGGCCGATCAGAGTGGGGAAAGAGATTAAGGGAGAGGTAACTCTGGCAAAATATTTGAGAGTGGAAAATAGAACACTTTAATAACGGAAATATATGTTAAAAATAGGAGATAAAGCACCCCATTTTGAGGGAAAAGACCAAGATGGAAAACTGGTAAGTCTAAGTGATTATGCAGGTAAGAAACTTGTATTGTATTTCTATCCGAAGGACAGTACACCTGGCTGTACAGCAGAGGCTTGTGACTTGAGAGACAATTACGAAAGATTCCTGGCAGCAGGGTATGCAGTGCTTGGTGTAAGCAAAGATTCTGAGGCTTCACACAGAAAGTTCATCGAGAAGTATTTTCTCCCTTTCCCACTAATATCAGATAAAGAGACTGTGATACTTCAGGCTTATGAAGCATGGGGGCCCAAGAAGTTCATGGGGAAAGAGACTATCGGTACTCTCCGCAAGACCTATGTAATCGATGAGAATGGTATCATCACCGACATCATCACCAAAGTGGATACCAAAGCCCACACTGCACAGATACTTAAATAGTTGTATCCGCACCAGGATACGATCAAGAAGCTCTCATGGGTGGAGAGGTGATACTGATCACGGATAGACTTGCAGGTAATTTTATCGGGTTCTTGAGCGGCTATAATTGACGATGATTACTCCACCGAAGACCGTAATGGCGGCGAGGACCTTCTGCCAAGTAAGGGTGTCCATACCTACACAGATGCTTATAACGATGGCCATAATAGGCTGGACATATGAGTACATGCTTATGAGTGTAGGACGTATATTCTTCTGAGCCACAGGTATGAGGAAGTAGGTTATGAATGTAGCACAGAGGATAAGGAATACAAGTTCCCATATGTAAGAAGATGTAAGAGAGAGGTAGTCAAATGTGACTATCTCTTTCGCTGTAAATGGGAGTGACATAAGTGTAGTAAAAAGGAATATCCACTTCATAAATGTCACCACAGAATATTTGGAGATCAACGGTTTGAATATTCCCAGATATAGAGAGAAACTCAAGCTGTTGAAAATCATCAGTATGATACCGACAGGCTGTGTAGCTTCTGCACCGGAAGAGCTACTTACACTATTGAGAATCAGAAATATGAATCCAGCCAGACTTATCACTACACCGAGTCCCTTCTTCCAGGTAATGGGCTCCTTGATGGCTACAGCAGCGATAAACATAGTGTAGATAGGGGAGAGGGATGTGACTATAGAGCAGTCCATCGGTGTAATATGTGAGATACCGTAGAGGAATGTCAGTTGGCAAATGAAAAAGCCGAGTACGGCTGCCAGAAATATCTTCGGATAGTCCTTTTTCTCTACACGCTCAGCAGGATAAAATGCTGATAAAATCCAGAACATTGCCCCTGCCCCAAGTGATCTGAAAGTAAAGAGTGCGAGAGGGGATATGCCGCAACCAGCCAGATCTCTGTTGACAATAATATTGATTCCAAATATGAGGTAGGCCAGGAATGCAGACAAATGGCCTAAAACAGTTCTCTCTTTTTTCATTATTTCACACCTTTGGAGGGACAAATGTAGTCAATATTGCAAATTAGTGCTATCTTTGGATAAATTAATCCCAAAAGTAAGATGATTAAGATATTTTGTGTAAATACACAGAGCACTAAAAGCTTCAACGAAGGGGTGACCCTTCAGGAGATTCTTTCCGAATTTGATTTCCCTAAACCATATCCTATTATAGCAGCTAAAGTGAACAACGTGTGCCAAGGGCTCAAATACCGTGCATTCAACAGCAGACAGGTGGAGTTTCTGGACTACACGACATACGTGGGGAGGGGGGTATATTGCCGTTCACTCTGTTTCCTCCTCTGCAAGGCTACCAAGGATATTTTCCCTGGGAGCAAAGTGGTGGTGCGCAGACCCATTTCAAAGGGGTATTTCTGCCAGTTGACCAAAGGGGATGGCACACCTGTCAATAATGAAGATGTAGCCAGAATCAAGGAGCATATGAGGGAGATGGTGGAGAAGGATATACAGTTCCGTAGGTGGGAAGTGCAGGCAGATGAGGCTATCGAGACATTCCGCCAAGCGGGTTATGAGGACAAGGTAAAGCTCCTCCAGAGCACCAGCGAGGTCTATGTGAACTACTATACCCTTGAAGACAGTGTAGATTACTACTATGATGCATTGCTCCCGAGCACAGGATATCTCAAAGTATGGGAGTTGAGCCTGTACAAAAACGGAATGCTTCTCAGGGTCCCCAACAGGCACCATCCTGAGGAGTTGGCACCATTTACAGAGCAGCCAAAAACATTTGAAGTGTTCTCGGAGAATCTACGTTGGAATAAAATTATGGGTCTGGACAATGCCGGGGATGTGAATCTTGCTTGCCA
>JAZRHK010000049.1:0-1612 GCA_045644725.1 Candidatus Coprenecus sp.
GATACAGTGCATCTGGATTTGAGGGGGCGGATGAGTCCTTTGTCTATTATACGTCTAAAGGGGGTGGATAAATTTGACGGGAGGTATCAAGTGGAGTTTTACTATAATGAGAGATATTCCAGAACAGGCTTTTATAGGGGAGTGACGGCTGAAATTCAAGGGGATAGCACATGCTTTTCTTTTTATAAGTTGGGTCTGGATAAAGGCTTGAGGAATCTTTATGAGGATGCGCAGTGGAAAGTTGCGTGGATTGATCAGGGGGAGTGGGGGGAATATGTGTGGTTTATTGACAAGAATGACGGGAGGGAATATTTTTACCGTTTGCAGTTGCCGTTGGTTGATGTGGACAGGCTGGGTGACAGTTTTTATGTGGCTACGGTGTTTGGACTTGAGAAGATTGATCCCAGAACTGATATTCCGCAGTGTCCGGATGAATTCAAGTATGGGAAAGTGAGGGAAACGGAAACTCTGATAGAGGTGGATTATAAAGGTGAATTCCCTGTTTTGGAGAGGTGTGTGGAGTTTGAGCATGAAGTGGAGTTGGCTTACTTGTTGAAGGGAGATACCACTTTTGTTGGTGGATTTGAGTATGATGGCAGATTGTTTTATGTGGTGAATCTGAAGAGAGGGGCGTATTTGGGAGAACTGGTGGATGGCGGTCTGAAACATGTGATGTCTTTTGACGGGAGATGTATGATGGAAGGAAATACATTTGGCAAGGATGGGAAAGGATTGGTCCTTGGGTGTGTGTATGGCGAGAACAATTATGGCCTGATGGATATTGAGGGGGATACAGTGAAGATAATCAGGCTGGTTACCAATCTGGATCCGAAGCCAAAAATTGCGGGGACAGACAATATTTCCCGGCAGTTGAAATTCCTGATGGACAATTGGGGGGATTTGGATTTGAGTAAAGTGGATGAATTTAATGGGAGTCTCGGTTGGGTTACAGATTATATAAGAATTCCTGCATCCAGGATTATGCTGCATCCAGAGAAGCATAGTGATAGAGAGAAGTATTATATTCGGGAGTGGTATGTGGAACCGGACAAGGATTGTCTGTTGACTGTTTCCTATAGGGTTGAAAGAGCTACCGGAAAAGTGAAGTCTGTATTCTGCAATTGGTGGTGGCATGGTAAAACTACAAAGAAGAAGAATAAAAAGAACCAACTTTGCGGGATATTGGATAACTTTGCCGGTGGAAAAAGGGAACAGCATCCCGATGGCAAGGGCTTTTTGTGGAAGATGGGGGATTGCAGTGTAGAGATGACAAAATCATATGAGGATGAAATTGATATTTTGATTTATTGACATTAAAATTGATATGGCAAAATTGTATTTGGTACCAACCCCTATAGGGAATATGGAGGATATTACCCTAAGGGCGTTGAGGGTGTTGAAGGAGGTTGACCTGATTCTGGCAGAGGATACCAGAACCAGTTCTGTGTTGCTCAAGAAGTATGAGATCTCCACACATATGGAGAGTCATCACAAGTTCAATGAGCACAAGACATCTGCGGGTGTTTGTGAAAAGATACTTGCAGGTATGAATGTGGCCCTTATCAGTGATGCGGGCACGCCCGGCATATCCGATCCGGGTTTTCTTCTTGTG
>JAZRHK010000050.1:0-26420 GCA_045644725.1 Candidatus Coprenecus sp.
GGCCTCCGGCATTCCCTTAGGGGATTTGGCCTCCGGCATTCCCCTTAGGGGATTACGTCGCTGGCGCTCCGTTTTCCCGTACCTCCGCGGGCCATCCTGCAATCTAAAGCAAAAACGGCATTCTGCTTGCGCAGTTGCCTCTTTTTTGTATGCCTCAGTTCCTTACGAAAGCAAGCTTTCGCCGGCCCGTCAGCATACAAAAAAACGTGCGATTTTCATCGCACGTTTTGCTTTAGATTGTGATTCGGTTGGGATTCGAACCCAAGACCCACAGCTTAGAAGGCTGTTGCTCTATCCAACTGAGCTACCGAACCAATCCGTTTACTCTATAGGATTTCTCCGTAAGAGGGTGCAAAGATAAGCAATTTTTGTCATTTGCCAATTTTTTGCACCCTTTTTTCGAAGAATGTTTGTGTTTACCACATATAATCCCATGCGGGGAGTACGATAGGGGTCTGTTTGGCAGCCTCAATCGATTTGGCGTCAAGATATTTTTTGTTGATTACGATGCGGAACATGTATTCATCAAACCATTTGTCGGTGAATGTCAGGTAACCGTTGTGTCCTGATGCGGGACCCCAGCTGTTCTCAAACTGCCATTTTACAGGTTTGTCATTTTCGTCTGTATCGCAGGCGATAAGGAGCATGGCGTGTGATGAGCCGCTGTAGCGGGTCAGGATTCTGGCTTTTTTATCCATCTTCAGGTCGATTCCCAGGAATGATTCGTAGTCGTACATGTCTACATCACATACACCGGCTCTGGAATCGCTCTCTTTGCCTACATCGCACGATGCGTACATAGGCTCATTGTCCTTGATGGATTTGAGGGCAGCCTCTTTGATCACTTCGTTGGGGAGGTTGAGGTATACCCAGTTTACACCTTCTATGGTGTTGCGGTAGTTAGCAATATCGTATACTTTGTAGTATTCGCGTGTAGGGTCATTCATAATCATGATGAATGATTCAGGGTGGTAGTTTTCAGGTTTGAGACCTTCGTAGAACTCTTTAGGGGTGCTCTTTACTGTGACTACTTCACCTTTGTTGTTCTGGTATTTCCAGGTAAATTCTGCTGGTGGTTCTCCTAGGCAAAGTGCCAATACACGGTAAACATCCTCAAGTGCCTCCATTTTGGCGTCATATAGTGCAGATGCGAGTTCTTCCTGGGATTTGGTGGTCACTTTTTTGGTCTGTGCCATTTTGGTCTCATATACATTGCGGATATCGTAGCCGGCTTTTTTGAGTCTTCTGTTGATGACACTTGTCATCTGTCCAGTGTTGTTGGAGTGCTCTGTCTCAGGCATTACCTCTTTAGGAACTACTCCATATTTTTCACCGAGGTTGTAGAAGAGGTTCCATACACCGCCGTCGCCTACAGGTGACTGGAGATACCATACCACCTCCTGGTCTGTTATCTCTTTGTTTGCTGTACGGATGATGTTCTCAAGGTAGAGGTTGGCTTTCTCAAGAATGTCCCAGAAGTAGTTGTAGTTGTGTGAGAAGTCAAATCTGCTGTAGTCGTATTTGGCCTGGGCTGTAGGGCGGATGGCGTTCAGTGATGTGAACATCCAGCATCTTCCCGAGCTGTGCTGGTTGGTAATCCCTTTTACATCCACTTTGTATTTGAAGAAGTGGTCAACAGCATTTACGACATTTTTGTTCTGGGTTTTGCTTTTTATGTTTTTGTCACCCATAAGGATATTCTGGGTGGCTGTAGTCTGAGCATCTTTGACGAAGCTCCCTTTGAGTTGTGAAAGCTCCTGTTCACCGATGGTCTGTGCACTGGCTGTAAATACGGCACCTGCAGCCAGGATAGTGGAAAATAGATAACGTAATTTCATGTTTGTATGTTTGTATGGTTTTTTGCTTGTTTTGTCCTCATTGCCCCCTCTTTTTGGCTATCATCTTCCCGGCAATCTCGATACCGGTGATGAGGGTGAAGCCTATGATGGCAGAGATGGCAGAGCCGGCATAGTGCATTTCGATCTGCTGCATATAACCTGGCAGGGTGCTGATCATAACCTCTGCAGGAAGTTCTGCCAATTCGGGGAATTGTGATGCTGCTATGGCCTCCATATTGGACCAGGGCCACACTTTCACAAGTGATCCGGTGATGAAGCCCACCATCACAAGTATGGTCTGTCGCTGATATTTCTCCAGAAGCCAATGGAGGAATTTGGAGAATGAGAGCAATCCTACCACTGCTCCGATACCGAAGACTCCGATTACAATGATGTTCTCCACGAGATTGATTCCCGATGTGAGGTCAGAGATTACACCCATTATGAATTGGTATTTGCCCAATATCAGGAGGATAAAACTTCCCGAAATGCCGGGGAGTATCATGGCACAAATGGCAATGGCTCCACTGAGGAATATAAACCATAGTGCATCTGGTGTGGTGGTAGGGGAGAGGGTGCATATCACTACGCCGAGTGCAATACCCAATACATACATAAGGTAATCCTTTCCTCTCCACTTCTCAACACCTTTGCCAATGAAAATCACAGATGCCACAATGAGACCGAAGAAGAATGCCCAGGTCTCGATAGGATGCCAGGTCAGAAGATACTGCATCAGTTTGGCCAGTGACAGCACACTGAATAGGATACCTGCAAAAAGACTTACCAGGAATGTTCCGTTGATGTGCTTCCACAACTCTTTGATACGACCCTTGAAGAGAAGCTTTACTGCTGTTGAATCTATATTATTAAGTGACCCTACAAATTGGTCATAAATTCCTGTTATAAACGCAATAGTTCCACCTGATACTCCTGGAATTACATCTGCGGCACCCATGCACACGCCTTTTACAGCTACACCCAAATATGAAGTGAATTTTCCCATTCTTTATTTTGATTTGATTTTGGTTAAATATTGGATTGATTGTTTTATATGTTCTGTAATCGATGATCTGATGTCCCCCTCTTTATCCGAAATAAAGATGTCATATATATTCTCTCTTTCAGGACAAAAACCTATCACCATCTCCGATTTACATCTTTTTACCGAATATTCCACTGGAAATGATGGGGTGAGGGACAAATCGAAAACGATGTCATATTCACCATCATAAAACTTGTCAGATTGTTCTATTTCAGGAATTCCCAACCAATTGGCTTCCTTTTTAAGAATCTGTACTATATAGGGGTCGTGGTCAAGTTTGGTGTTTGTAGACTCATCTTTAGTATATGATATACCAAGCCCCATGTAGCTGATATTCCTCTCCTTGAATGTCCTCTTCAGTAATTCTATGGCATCAGCAATATCAGGGTCCTGAGAATTGAAAACTAAAGCCACACTTCTGGTGTCATCCAATGACAAGTACCTCCTCTTGTTATTTTTGCTGAGTTTTTTGAGAGTCCGTCTCTGAAAAGCTCTTACTATAAAATTGGCCATACTCAAAGATTTTATGGTTGGAGTACATGTGGTTCATCATGCTCTGGGGCGGAGACAAGCAGCAGTTTGTCACCTATGTGAATCTCGGCATCACCATTGGGGATTATGTACTGGTCATTTCTCTTTATCATTATCACGAGAATACCTTTAGGAAGCTGCATATCCATAAGTCTGTGTCCGTTGATAAGCATGTTTTCGGTAATCTCCACATCCCACAATTTGGAATCTATCTCTTCAGGGAAAACAATACCGAAGTCATTGCCCACCTTCTCCATCTCCTGGTCAAGATCGAGTTTTTTAGCCATGAATGGTATGGTGGTCCCCTGGATTATAAGCGATACGATGGTGATGAAGAATACTATGTTGAAGATCACATGTGAGTTCTCTACCTCTGCTATCACAGGGTATGTGGCAAACAGGATTGGAACAGCACCACGGAGACCTACCCACGATATGAACAGTTTGGATTTTACATCTATTTTCTTGAATGGGATCAATGTCAGGAATACGGTGAGGGGCCTTGCCACCACTATCATAAAAATACCTACAAGTATGGCAAAAGGGGCTATGGTAAGGAGCTCGCGCGGATTTACAAGCAGACCCAGAATCAAGAACATAATGATTTGGAATAGCCAGGTAAGACCATCCAGGAATGTATTGGTCTCGAGCTTCTTTACCAGAGGGTGGTTGCCTACTACCATACCGGCTATATAGACAGCGAGATATCCATTGCCATTGAGGAAATAGGTGGTGGAGTAGGTGATGAAAATCAGGCACAATACCAGGATAGGGTAGAGTGATGTATTATGCAGGTTGATTTTATTGATGACAAAAACGCCAAGTTTTCCAAGCAGATAACCAAATAGGGTACCTACCAGAAGCTGTATTATGAAGTTCACCGCCAGGTTCCACGAAAGCCCTTCTCCGGAGGTGACGGCCCCAATCATAGTTATGGTCATAATATATGCCACCGGGTCGTTACTACCGCTCTCGAGCTCAAGCATAGGTCTTAGATTGTTCTTCAAACCTATATTCTGACCTCTTAGGATACTGAATACTGAGGCTGAATCTGTAGAAGATGCAGTAGAGGCCAGCAGGATAGATATCGGTAGGGTGAATGTTATGGAGATGATAGCCGATTTTGAAAGGAGGAATATGAACAGTCCTGTAATAATAGCAGTTAGAACTACGCCTAAAGTGGACAATACCAATCCAGGGACCACAACAGGTCTGATGTCGGAGAATTTGGTGTCCATACCACCTGAGAAAAGGATAATGCTCATCGCCACAATACCTATGGCCTGGGCATATTTCATATTGCTGAATTCGATACCTACTCCGTCAGAGCCAAAAAGCATACCCACTATAAGGAAGAGTAAGAGGGTGGGGACTCCAAATTTGAAACTTAATTTACTTACAAATATACTGACTACGAGTAGTATTGCGCCTACAAGTAGAAAACCTTCTGTCAAAAAGCTCATGCTAATATTTTTTAACTCTCAAAGTTAACATTTATTTTGAATAAAATCTTAATTTTGTGATTACTCAGACAAGCAAAAAGTGTGCAAATTATGGCTTTGACCAACATTGGAATATTTGGCAGAAGAAATGTGGGGAAATCCTCATTGGTAAACCTCCTCTCCGGTCAGGAGACATCTATAGTCTCATCAGTTCCGGGGACCACTACAGACGCAGTAAGGAAAAGGATCGAACTTCCCGATATGGGAAAATGTCTCCTCATAGATACCGCAGGAATAGATGATTCTGGGCAACTAGGAAAGATGAGGGTGGAGAAGAGTGCTGCGATAGCCAGACAAGTGGATATTGCACTTGTCCTTTTTGCCCACAATATGTTCGGAAAGGAGGAGAGGGAGCTGCTGGAGTTTTTCAGGGATGAGGATACGCCGGTGATTCTGGTCCATAACCAGTCCGATCTGGCCCCCCTTGATCCTGCAGTGGCGGTCGAGCTGGCAGAGACATATCATACCGATGTGGTGGAATTCTCGTGTAAAGGTACAGATATCCAGAGTCGGGAATCGGCCGTGGAACTCCTCCTGGCATACCTTTTCAAAGCATACCAGCAGGTGGCTCCATATCAGCAGAAGGGGATGTTTGAAGGACTTGACTACTCCCGTGTGCTCCTTGTCTGCCCTATAGACTCGGAGGCCCCCGAAGGGAGGCTCATCTTGCCACAGGCAATGGCAATAAGGGAGCTGCTCGACAAAAAAGCCATCGTCTCTGTGGTGCAGCCCGATACCCTGAAGCAATATCTTGAGAGCTCACCCTTGCCTGAGCTTGTGGTGACAGACAGCCAGGCATTCTCCGAAGTGGCAGCGGTTGTCCCGGCAAGTGTCCCACTAACCAGTTTCAGTGTCCTGATGGCACGAAAAAGCAGCTGCTACAAACATTATTTTGAAGGGACCCCTAAAATCTCAAATCTGCAGGATGGTGACCGCATCCTGATCCTCGAATCGTGCACACATCACTCATCTTGCGAAGATATAGGTAGGGTAAAATTACCTGCCCTCTTTAGAAAATTCACTGGAAAGAGCCTTGAGTTTGATGTGGTGGCAGGTCTGGACAAGATGGTGAGGGATATTTCCGAATACTCCATGGTGGTCCAATGCGGAGGGTGTATGATTACATCCAAGCAGCTTCATATGAGGCTTAAACCAGCTATCAAAGCAGGGATACCGGTTGCCAACTACGGAATGGCCATTGCATATATGAAAGGTGTAAAATTGTCAGCAGATGGAATTAGATAGGGGGCAAATAATAGATTTATTGAATGAGAGGGACCCACAGGTAGTTTCCCAACTCTTTGATGAGGCTTATCGTACAAAAGTGGAGAATGTAGGGGAGAGCGTATATTTGCGTGGCCTTATAGAGATCTCCAATATTTGCAGAAAGAATTGCCTGTATTGCGGTATTCGATCAGATAACAGTGCAGTGGTAAGATACCAGCTCTCCAATGATGATGTGCTTGGTGCAGCAAAGTTTGCTCTGGATGCGGGATACGGCTCAATAGTGATTCAAGGTGGTGAGCGCCAGGACAAAGCGTTTGTAAAAGATATAAAGAGGCTCTTAAAGAAGATAAAGAGGCTTTCGCGTAAGAATCCCTTGGGTATCACACTCTCTTTAGGGGAACAGCCCATAGAGGTGTATGAGGATTGGTTTGATGCAGGTGCACACCGCTATCTTCTGAGGATAGAGACATCCAATGAAGAGCTTTACAATATGATTCACCCGTCAGGGGATCTCCACTCCTTCAATTCACGTGTCCAAGCCCTTCTTAATCTTAAATATACCGGGTATCAGGTAGGAACAGGGGTGATGATTGGTCTCCCTTTCCAGACTTCCGAGCATCTGGCGGACGATCTCCTTTTCTTCCGCGAATTCGATATAGATATGTGTGGAATGGGACCATATCTTGAACATTCGCAGACCCCTATGTGGGCCCTCCGCAACAATATTCTCCCACCCGAAGAGAGGTTGACACTTTCGCTAAAGATGGTGGCACTGCTCCGTCTGATGATGCCCGATATAAATATTGCAGCTACCACTGCCATGCAGACTCTCCACCCTGAAGGTCGCGAGATGGCCATTATGGCCGGGGCCAATGTCATTATGCCCAATATGACCATCCAGAATGTTAGGGCAAATTACCAGATCTATGAGAACAAGCCGGGTATTGAGGATGATGCGGCCATCTCCAAATCAAAACTTGAAGAGTTCCTCTCTAAAAAAAGTATCCCCATCGGCTTGAACCAATGGGGAGACTCATTACATTTTATCAATCGTTAACGATTATTTGTCGTATTTGATAGCTGCCTGTGCTGCTGCCAATCTTGCGATAGGAACGCGGAATGGAGAGCATGATACGTAGTTCATACCGATCAAGTGGCAGAACTCTACTGATGCAGGGTCACCACCGTGCTCACCGCAGATACCTACTTTAAGGTTAGGATTGGTTGTACGACCACCTTTCACACCGATCTCAATAAGGTGACCTACTGATGTAACATCCAAAGTCTGGAATGGATCGTTAGGGATGATCTTATTGTTCAAATAGTCAGGCATGAATGCTCCGATATCGTCACGTGAGAAACCGTAAGTCATCTGAGTCAAGTCGTTGGTACCGAATGAGAAGAACTGTGCAGTCTCAGCCATCTTGTCAGCAAGGATAGCGGCACGAGGGATCTCAATCATAGTACCGTATAGGTAGTTGATCTTAAGACCGTATTCAGCCTCTACTTCAGCGTGAACTCTGTCAAGGATCTTCTTCTGGAAGTCAAGCTCGTTTACAGAGATGGTTACAGGGATCATGATCTCAGGACGTGGATCGAAGCCCTCTTTCATAAGTTGAGCAGTAGCTGTGAAGATAGCTCTGAACTGCATCTCACTAACCTCTGGATAAGAGATACCAAGACGTACACCACGGTGACCCATCATAGGGTTAACCTCGTGTAGACCTTCACCACGTTTCTGAACAGCCTCTACAGTGATACCAAGCTCTTCAGCAAGCTCTTTCTGTTTCTCTTCACCCTGTGGAACGAACTCATGCAAAGGTGGGTCAAGAAGACGGAAGGTAACTGATTTGCCATCCATAACTTTCATTGTACCTTTGGTTACATCGATAACGTAAGGCATAAGCTCGTTAAGTGCAGCAACTCTCTCCTCAGTGTTCTTAGAAAGAATCATCTTGCGAAGTTTAGAAAGTGGAGCCTCAGAGTTAGCGCCATAGAACATGTGCTCGATACGGAACAGACCGATACCTTCAGCACCGAAGTTGATAGCCTGTTGAGCATCCTGAGGGTTCTCAGCGTTGGTTCTTACACCAAGTTTGCGGTATTTGTCCACGATCTGCATGTACTCTACGAAACGAGGGTTCTCAGATGCGTCCATAGTTTTTACAGGAACGTCATAAACCCAACCTTTAGAACCGTTTAGTGAGAATACATCACCTTCATTGTATGTTTTGCCGTTGATAACAAGAACTCTCTTCTCATCTACAGTCTTGAGCTGAACAGCGTCGCAACCTACGATACAGCATTTACCCCATCCACGGGCAACAAGAGCAGCGTGAGAGGTCATACCGCCACGAGCAGTCAAAAGACCGTCAGCAGCTCTCATACCCTCTACGTCCTCAGGGTTGGTCTCTTCACGGACAAGGATAACTTTTTCACCTTTAGCAGCTGCCTCTACTGCATCCTCAGCAGTGAAGACGATTTTACCTACTGCACCACCAGGACCTGCTGGAAGACCTTGTGCGATAACTTGTGCACCTTTCTCAGCTTTAGGGTCAAGGATAGGGTGAAGAAGCTCATCAAGTTGGTTAGGAGCTACACGCATAACAGCGGTCTTCTCATCGATAAGACCTTCGTGAAGCATATCCATAGCCATATTCAAAGCTGCAAGACCGGTTCTCTTGCCTACGCGGCATTGGAGCATCCAAAGTTTGCCATCCTGGATGGTGAACTCGATATCCTGCATATCACGGAAGTGTTTCTCAAGATTTTGTTGGATAGCGTCAAGCTCAGCATATACAGCAGGCATAGCTGTCTCAAGAGAAGCAAGATGCTTGTTGTGCTCGTTTTTGGTAGCCTCGTTAAGAGGGTTAGGTGTACGGATACCGGCTACTACGTCCTCACCTTGGGCATTGATTAGCCACTCACCGTAGAATTTGTTCTCACCGGTAGCAGGGTTACGTGAGAAAGCTACACCGGTAGCTGAGTTGTTACCCATATTACCGAATACCATTGCCTGTACGTTTACAGCTGTACCCCAATCATCAGGAATGTTCTCGATACGGCGGTAAGCGATAGCTCTTCTACCGTTCCATGATTTGAATACTGCGCCGATACCACCCCAAAGCTGTGCTTTAGCGTCATCTGGGAACTCTTGACCAAGAACCTCTTTTACGCGAACTTTAAAAGCTTCGCAAAGCTGGATAAGATCCTCTTCAGTAAGATCTGTATCTGATTTGTAACCTTTAGCCTCTTTAACATCGTGAAGCATACGGTCAAGCTGAACGCGGATACCTTGACCCTCTGCAGGCTCGATGCCTTCAGATTTCTCCATAACCACGTCAGAGTACATCATGATAAGACGACGGTATGCATCGTATACGAAACGGGGGTTCTGGGTCTTGGCGATCATACCAGGGATGGTTGCTGAGCAAAGACCGATATTAAGAACGGTTTCCATCATACCAGGCATAGAAGCTCTGGCGCCTGAACGGCAAGAAACCAATAGAGGATTATCTTTGTCACCATATTTCATGCCCATCATCTCCTCTGCGCGAGCAAGAGCGGCATTAACTTCTTGTTCCAATTCAGCTGGATACTGACATCCAAGATCATAATATTCAGTACAGCATTCAGTTGTGATGGTAAAACCTGCAGGAACAGGAATTCCTAGAGTACACATTTCTGCTAGGTTGGCACCTTTACCACCTAGTAGATTTCTCATGGAACCTTGGCCTTCAGCCTCTTTTCCACCAAAGAAATAAACTCTTTTAGTTGACATAAGTGTTTAGTGTTAAATGTTTTATTTTGAAGTGTATAATTGTTTCTTTTTAGGGGGACAAATATAATAAAAAAATTACAGCAATTTACAAGCAAGTTTTGAAAGTTCGCTTCTCTCACCCCTTGCCATATTGATGTGTTCAAAAACAGCCTGTCCGAAGAATTTCTCACCCAGCAAGCTCAAGCCGTTTGAGTGTACATCCAGATAGGGCTGGTCAATCTGGAAAATATCTCCCAAAAATATGATTTTGGTATTGTCACCGGCACGGGTGATTATGGTCTTCATCTCGTGGGGTGTGAGGTTCTGGGCCTCGTCGATGATGAAGCATACATTGTTGAGGCTTCTCCCCCTGATATATGCCAATGGGGATATCATAAGTCTCTCATCTTTAATCATCTGGTCAATCTCATTGAGGAGCTCTGGCCTGCTCTGCAGAGAGCTTTTTATGAGGTTGAGATTGTCATAAAGGGGGAGGAGGAAAGGTGCCACTTTGTTCTCAATCTTCTCTGGGATTATTACAATGTTTTTCTCCAGAAGTGGAATGATCGGACGTGCAAGGATTATCTGCTGGAACTGTGATCTTTGTGCCAATGCTCCTGCAAGTGCCAGAAGTGTCTTCCCTGAACCCGAAGGGCCTGTGAGGGAGATCAGCTTGATCTCCGGATTAAGGATAGCATCAAGTGCGAAAATCTGCTCTTCATTGCGGGGAGAGATATTCAGTGCTGTATCTTTTGTTACCCTTACAATGGCTTTTTCCCCTATGTCAAATCTCCCCAGGTGGAGAGATCCGTCCTCTGCGTATATTTTGAAGAGCTGGTTGGGGAGCAATTTCTTTTTGATCCCCAGTTCTGTCGGGGCAATCTGCCCATTCTCTGCAAGTCTTTTGATTACAGAAGTCTGGACTTTTTTGAAAGTGGAGACCTCCTTCTGGATCCTGTCAATCTTGGACTGGTCCACGTGGTCTACCATATAATCCACTACCTGAAGACCCATTGCCCTGGCTTTGAGCCTCATATTCATGTCCTTGGTGACGAGGGCAACATTCCTGTCTGGGTAGTGGTCCCTGACCCAGAGTGCAGTGGAAATTATTCTATGGTCAGGGATATCTTCCACGAGTGCACCCTCATACTCAGAAGAGAAAGGGTGCCCCATCTCGATTTTGATTTTCCCTTTACCGGGGCCCATAGATACCCCTTGGTCGAAGAGGGAATTGTTTGAGAGACGGTCAATCTCCCTTATGAAACTCCTGGCATTGAAAGCCAGAGTATCATTCCCTTTCTTGAATTTGTCCAACTCCTCGACCACAGTGATGGGGATGTACACATCATTTGAATGGAAGTTATACATTGACCTGTGGTCGTGGAGGATGATATTCGTGTCAAGAACGAATATGGCCGGATTTGGGTTTGAAGAAGTAGTGTTTACTGTCTTTCGAGCCATTTTTTACCGTTGATGAATAGTTCTATCCAAGGAGTAACCTCCTCATTTCTCTTCTCGTATGGGTAATGAGCCCAGTTCCATGGTCTCAAGCACCTTTCAGGGTGAGGCATCATAGCCAAGTGGCGGCCGTCCTGAGAGCATACGCCTGCGATACCCTCCGTTGAGCCGTTAGGGTTGGCAGGGTAGGAGTTGTAGGTATATCTTAGTGCCACATTGTAATTGGCTACAGATTCAGGGAATGAGAATTTACCCTCTCCGTGTGCCACCCAGATACCGAGTTTGCTACCTGTAAGCGAAGAGAGGAGTACTGCAGGTGAACTTTCCACCTTAACACCCACGAATGCCGATTCGTATTTGTGTGAGTTGTTGTGCTGCATCTTAGGTGAACGTTCACGCTCTTCGTATGTGATTAGTCCGAGCTCAGCCATCAGCTGACAACCGTTGCAGACACCGAGGCTGAGGGTATCCTTGCGTGAGTAGAAGTTTTCAAGGGCTTTTTTAGCCTTTTCATTGTACTGGAATGCACCAGCCCAACCTTTGGCAGAACCGAGGGTATCGGCATTTGAGAAACCACCTACAAATACTATCATGTTGACATCCTCAAGGGTCTCGCGGCCAGTGATAAGGTCTGTCATATGGACATCCTTCACATTGAAACCTGCCATATAGAGTGCCCATGCCATCTCGCGGTCACCGTTTGAACCTTTCTCACGGATGATGGCAGCTGTATGCTTGCGTTCTGCAGGGGTGTCATATTTGCCGGTGAAACCTGCAGGGAATGAGTATTGTAGAGGTTGGTTTTTGTAATTGGTGTATCTCTCTTTTGCAAGCTCCTTGCCCACCTGGTGCACGTCGAAAAGGTAAGAGGTCTCAAACCATACATCCCTCATCTTGTCGATATCAAGTGAGAGTGATTTGTCGCCGGGAAGGGCGATATTTACACATCTTTCTTTGGCGAATTTACCGATCTTGTATGCTGCTACATTGCCAAGGGCTTTTACAAATGAATCCTCTGCGCCAGCTTTCACCTGAACTACAACTGCAGGAACTTCTGAGAATAGAATTCGTGCAGAATCAAAAGCTGTAAGGTCAATATCAAGACCACCATCCACATTGGCGAAGCACATCTCCAAAAGGGTAGTGGCAAGACCGCCCGCGGATACGTCGTGACCGGCAAGGACAGGGGTGTTGCCCGAACGGAACATCACATCCTGAAGGGTATTGAAGCAGCTCTTGAAGTATTCAGGGTCTTTTACATCAGCAGTCTCTGCACCCACTTTCTTGATGGTCTGGGCAAATGCAGAACCTCCGAGCGGATAGCTCCTGTCTGAGGTGAAAGGTATATAGTAAAGGGTAGATTCCTCTTTCTGTACTACAGGGTGGATAGTGGCGTAAACATCCTCAGATTCACCTACTGTAGAGATTATTACTGTACCTGGAGAGAGGACTTTGTCGCCGTTTGGATATTTCTGGGTCATCGACATCGAGTCCTTTCCGGTAGGGATATTGACGCCAAGGGCAATAGCGAAGTCAGACGCACCTTTTACAGCGCTGTACAGACGGGCATTCTCTCCGTCATTTTTGCATGGCCACATCCAGTTTGCACTGAGTGAAACACCTGTAAGGTTCTCTTTGATAGGGGTCCAAACCATATTGGTAAGTGCCTCTGAAATAGCTATTCTTGAACCTGCAGCAGGGTCAATAAGACCTGCCATAGGGGCGTGTCCGATACTGGTGGCGATACCCTCCTTGTTCTGGTATCCGATGGCAGTTACACCGAGGTTGTTGAGAGGGAGCTGGATCTCACCGCAGGTCTGCTGGCAAGCGATAAGGCCGGTAACCGAACGGTCCACCTTGTTTGTGAGCCAGTCTTTACAAGCGACAGACTCAAGGCTGAGAACTTTTGCTATCTGAGTCTCTATCTCTGCTGGTGTCAGTGCATCCACATCCATATCTATGGCTTTGAAACCACCTTTTCCGTCAGCACCACCTTTAGGTGACTCATCGGTCATCACTGTCTTAGGGGTAGAGCCGAACATATCTGAAAGTTCAAGGTCGATAGGTGTCTCCCCTGTAACGTTGTTCTTGAGGGTGAAGTTGTGTTTTCCTGTAGTCTCGCCGATAACATAGAATGGGGCCCTTTCGCGCTCTGCAATGCGGTGGAGTTCCTCTACGTTCTCCTCTTTCATAACCAGACCCATTCTCTCCTGAGATTCGTTGCCGATAATCTCTTTGGCAGACAGTGTAGGGTCGCCGATAGGGAGCTTTTCGATGTCAATGTTACCACCAAGCTCCTCTACAAGCTCTGAAAGGCAGTTAAGGTGACCACCTGCGCCGTGGTCGTGAACAGATATGATGGTGTTCTCCTCTTTCTCTGAAATGGCACGGATGGCATTGTAAGCCCTCTTCTGCATCTCAGGGTTTGAACGCTGGATGGCATTGAGCTCGATGGCATTGCCATACTCACCTGTTGCTACAGATGATACTGCACCACCACCCATACCGATGCGGTAGTTGTCGCCGCCAAGGAGAACGATCTTGTCACCCACTTCCGGGGTCTCTTTCAGAGAGTCTTTCTTCTTGGCATAACCGATACCTCCGGCAAGCATAATCACCTTGTCGAAACCGTATTTTCTCTCATCCTCAGTGTGTTCAAGGGTCTGGAGTGAACCGGTGATGACGGGCTGCCCGAACTTGTTTCCGAAGTCTGAAGCACCGTTGGATGCCTTGATGAGGATCTCCTGAGGTGTCTGGTACAGCCATGGACGGGCCTCATCCTGCTCCCAACTGCGGAGCTCCTTATTTCCCTCTTCAAAGCGTGGGTATGATGTCATATATACGGCAGTACCTGCGATAGGGAAAGAACCTTTGCCACCGGCAATACGGTCGCGGATCTCGCCGCCGCTACCTGTAGCAGCACCGTTGAATGGCTCTACAGTGGTAGGGAAGTTGTGAGTCTCTGCCTTAAGTGAAATCACTGTCTTGTTTTCGTGGAGGCCGAAGAAATCTGGTTTGTCACCAGATGCAGGGTGGAACATGTCCACTACAGGGCCATCGATAAATGCACAATTGTCTTTGTATGCTGAAACTATCCTTCCGGGATTTTCTGATGATGTCTTCTTGATCATCTTGAAAAGTGATGACTCCATCTCCTTGCCGTCAATGACAAATGTGCCGTTGAAAATTTTGTGGCGGCAGTGCTCTGAGTTTACCTGTGAGAAACCGAATACCTCACTGTCTGTGAGTGGACGGCCAAGCTTCTCTGCAAGACCCTTCAGATAAGCGATCTCTTCTGGAGAGAGTGCAAGACCTTCCTGAGTGTTGTAAGATTCAAGGTCGGTGATGTGTACGATCTTCTCAGGCTCCTTGTCAATGGTGAAGATCTCCTGATCCAAACCTTCGTACTGACGCTGAAGCATCTTGTCATATGAATCCTTCCCTGCAAAGAACTCCTCGATACGCTCGATGCCGGTGATGTTCATATTTTCGGTAATTTCAACAGCTGTTGTGCTCCAGGGGGTGATCATCTCACGGCGTGGACCGATGAAGCTCCCTTCCACCTTCTTTGAAGGGATGAGGGTTGCATCTGAAAATAGCCACTGGAGTGCCTCTATTGAGGTTTTTGAAAGTTCTGAAGATGTCTTTACAGCGATAACTGTGTCAGTCTTGGTTTGGAAGAATAGTATCATAGTTATTATGTATAATGATATTCAGTTTTTAATTCGGTAAAATTACTCATTTTTTATCACTTTTGGCCGATATTTTGCCATTTTTGCAAACAAATTATCAACACAGAGCATTGATGAGTGCAGATTTGAGCAAATACGAAAAAAGGATTGATTCACTTTTTAGGATTGTTCCATCTTTTCAGAAGGTGGGAAAGAAGGGGTATCATCCTGGTATTGAGACTATGGAGGCCTTTGACCATTTCTTGTGGCATCCTCATAGGGATTTCCGTATCATTCATGTGGCCGGGACCAATGGAAAGGGTTCTGTGTCAAGTATGTTGGCCTCTGTACTTATGGGGCTCGGGTACAAAGTGGGCTTATATACCTCACCTCATCTGGTCGATTTCAGGGAGAGGATCAAGGTGGATGGGGAGATGATTTCTCACGAGGCAGTGCTCGATTTTCTTGACAGGACAGACCCCTTTGTGACCGAAAACGATCCCTCTTTTTTTGAGATAACAACAGCGATGGCCTTTGATTATTTTGCATCGTGCGGAGTGGATTATGCTGTGGTGGAGTGCGGTCTTGGTGGACGTCTTGATTCGACCAATATAGTGACTCCTATACTCTCTGTGATTACTTCGATAGGGTTGGATCATACTGATATCTTGGGTGATACTGAGGAGAAGATTGCCTATGAAAAGGGTGGAATAATAAAGCCAGGTGTCCCTGTGGTAGTGGGAGCGGTTTCAGAGGCGGTGCAGAAGGTTCTAAGTGATATAGCCCAGGAGAGGGGAGCAATGTTGTATCTGATGGGGGCTGAGATCGAAAACAATCCCTCCCATCTGACGATGGGCCCCTCCCTCTGTGGCCAGAGGGGTAGCACGGTTTTCTCTTCTCTGCCCCCATCAGAAGATTCCCAGCCAACTTCACTTTCGGACCACATCGGGCATGAAAACGTCGCTTTCTGTGCCCAAACTTCACTTTCGGACCACATCGGGCACGAAAATGCCGTTTTCTGTGCCCATTTCCAGGACTCGGTGCAGGAGGATATCCTCTCGAAGATGGACTTGAAAGGGGATTATCAGAGGTCTAATCTGATGACTGTGCTGAAATCTCTGGAGGTACTTTCCTCCAGCGGATTGACAGCAGAATCTGACAATGTGATAGATTCCATTTGTCACGCTGCTGAGCGTACAGGATTCCGTGGCCGTTGGGAAGTGCTCTCTGAAAAACCTTTTGTAGTGTGCGATATAGCCCATAATCCTCACGGTATCCGCCCTGTGATGGAGCAGCTTTGTAGGGTGTATTCGGAGGCTCTCTCCAAGTCAGTAGGGGAGAAGCCAAAACTATATGTCGTTTTCGGAGTAATGGCAGACAAGGATCTTGACACTATAAGCGGATATCTTCCTCATGAGGCATATTATTTCTATACAGCAGCAGATTCACCAAGGGCGATGGCTCCATCCAAGCTGTCAGAGTGGATGGACTCACACAATTTTAGGGGGAAAGTGGTCCCGGGAGTATGTAATGCTGTTGAAAAATGTCTTTCACAAGTTTCTGATAATGATGTTGTTTACATTGGTGGAAGCAGTTATGTAGTGGCAGAGGCATTAAAATTATTTTAACTTTTTTTGGTGGTTAGAAAAAACTGCCATATATTTGCATCCGCTTAAGAAAAGAGGGAGCATAGCTCAGTTGGATTAGTGCATCTGCCTTACAAGCAGAGGGTCGGCGGTTCGACTCCGTCTGCTCCCACTCTTAAAAAACATATTTCCAGTTAAGGGAGCATAGCTCAGTTGGTTTAGAGCATCTGCCTTACAAGCAGAGGGTCGGCGGTTCGACTCCGTCTGCTCCCACTGAAAGAGACAATCTGAAAAGGTTGTCTCTTTTTGCTTATACCTGGCCCAGCTGTATTGGATATTGATTGATTACCTTCTTGGCCACTGGAACAGGATCGTCAGTACCACCATTACTCCGATAAGGATGGGGTAATAGAGGTTGGGGATGATGGCCAGTGGAGATATTGCCGCAAGACCGGATGCCATAAGCAGTTGGGCCCCGTAGGGAAGTATTCCCTGTACGAAGCAGGAGGTGATATCCATCAGTGATGCAGAACGGCGTGGTTCGATGCCGTATTTTTCAGAAAGCTCCTTCGCGATCGGGCCTACAGTCAGGATGGCAATGGTATTGTTTGCGGTGCATATGTTTGCCACTGCTGTCAGGAATGAGATAGATGTCTCAGCACCCCTTTTGCCAGACACTTTGGCGGAGATGCTCTTTACCAGGATATCCATTCCCCCTTTCAGCTTGACAATAGCCAAAAGTCCTCCGGCAAACATGGTCACGAGGATAAGTTCACACATCCCCTGGATACCATCTCCCATGGATGTGAGTATAGTGATGGGGGAGATATCCCCTGTCAAAAGTCCTATCAACCCGGCTACTGCAATACCCAATATGAGAGTCAACAATACATTGACCCCCAGCAGTGCCACTAGGATGATGAAGATGTATGGGATAACCTTGAACCATGCAATCTCTTCTGCTACAGTTACCTCTCCCACAGCATCCCACTTGAGGATGTACAGCACCAAAGCGATTATAGCTGCAGGGAGGACTATCTTGAAATTGGTCTTGAATTTGTCCTTCATCTCGCACCCCTGGGTCTGCGTCGCTGCAATGGTTGTGTCTGAGATAAATGAGAGGTTGTCTCCGAAAAATGCACCACCCACCACTATTCCTGTGAGCCAGGCGGGGTTAGCCCCGGTGCTGGTGGCAAGTTCGGATACTATTGGGGTTAGAGCTACAATTGTCCCTACGGATGTTCCGATCGACATCGATATGAAGCACGCCGCAAGGAAAAATCCGGCAGGGAGAAACTTCGATGGGATATATTTCAGTGTAAGGTCTACAGTGGCATCGATGGCACCTATCTCCTTGGCCACAGCTGCAAATGCACCGGCAAAAATGAAAATCCACACCATGTAAAGGATTCTTGAATCTGCGGCACCCTTAGAAAAATGCTCCACTTTTTCTGATATATTGCCCCCAGGGGCAATCCCCACTGCATAAATTCCCGCCAGAAGGAATGCTACAGCAATGGGTATTTTATAGAAGTCTCCAGCAATAATTGAGCCCGCCAGATATATGGCGAGCATCAATATTATAGGTGAAAAGGCAATGAGCCCCTTTCGTATATCTTGTTTCATAAATAGCCGTCTTTATTTTGCGGCCGCAAAAGTAGTAATAAATCCTACAATCTCATCAATAACTTCCGGAGCAATGGTCTCCTCGATATTGCCGTATTCCGTTGGGAGCCCGGTGGTGCAATGTTGGAAGAGGTGGTTAAGTCCGTCGAACTTGACAATCTTTGCATTTGGATTTGCTGCTCCAATGGCATTGAGGTTCAAATCGCAGATCACCTGGATATCCTTGGTGCCGTTGAGTGCCAGCAGTGGAACTTTCACAGCAGCAATATCCTCAGAGGGATCATACTTGATGAAATGGTACATCCAAGTGTCGAGCAGTTGGTCCACTGCTGCCTCCTGTCCTGGCATCATGGCCTCAATTTTTGCACGGAGAGTAGCATCATTCTCCTCAGATGCCAATATGATATCAAAAAGGGCTCTATTGGCGGCCACTATCTGCTCCACTTGTGCTGCAGGGATCCCTGAGGTAGAATATATTGCCCTCTGCTGCGATGAGAGGACCTTGTCTCCGCTGACTCCAGGACCTGCAAGGGATATTACGAAGTCGCATTCAGGTTCTCTTGCTGCTACAATAAATGCTATTGCACCACCTTCGCTGTGTCCGGCAATCCCTGCATGGGATATTTCGGGGCGTGATTTGAGGTAATGTAGTGCTGCCTGGGCATCGTATGATAGGTCTTGGGTAGTATTGTCTTGGGTGCTCCCCTCAGATTCTCCAACCCCACGGTCATCATAACGGAGTACCGCAATACCTGAGCGGGTAAGGGCATCTGCAATGACCAGAAATGGCTTGTGCTCCATAAGCTCCTCATTGCGATCCTGGTAGCCGCTTCCTGAGACAAGTACCACTGCGGGGAATGGCCCGTTGCCCTGGGGCAATGTGAGGGTCCCTGCCAAGCGGATTCCGGCTTTCTCGTTTTTGAAGACCACCTGCTCCTCCCTGTAAGGGTAGGGCTTGACTGGTTCCTGTGGGCGCTTAGCGATAGGGATCTCTCCTCGGGTAAGTGCCATGGGGAATTCCATTCCGTATTGGGTCAAAGTGCCGGTGAACGAGTTCATTACGAGCATCCCTTTATAGCTCATCTGGATGGCGTTCACCTTTATGGTCAGGTTGAATCCGTCAAATGTGACTGTGTCGATGGGAAATCCCTTTACCCCTTGTTCGGGAATGGTCATAGTGGCCGATAATGTGTCGTTACTCCCGGTAATAGTGAAGTAGATGTCAATGGCTGATGCCTGATTGTTCAGTGTCCCTTTCCAGGTACCTGAAACTGCATCATGACCGACCGCCCCGTAAGCAGTCAGACCAAAGGTTGACATCAGAGCTAATACAATTACAAATACTCTCTTAAGCATCTTCTTCTCCCTTTTTCTTTTTCTCCCTTCCGCTGCGGCGGAGTGCATCGGCTATGATCCACTGAAGCTGGCCGTTGACGCTTCTGAATTCGTCAGCGGCCCATTTCTCCAGAGATTCCATCGTTGCAGAATCTATCCTCAGTATAAAACTTTTGGTATCTTTTTTCTCTGCCACGGTGATGGAGATTAGTTATACAATGTTCCTGTATTTACCACAGGCTGAGCCTGTTCGTCAGAGCAGAGAACCACAAGAAGGTTGCTTACCATAGCAGCTTTCTTCTCATCATCAAGCTCTACGATATTTTCGTCTGCAAGTTTGTCAAGCGCCATTTTGACCATTGATACTGCTCCCTCCACAATCTTTTCGCGAGCAGAAATTACAGCTGAAGCCTGTTGGCGACGTAGCATTACTGCAGCGATCTCAGGTGCATATGCAAGATAGTTGATGCGGGCCTCTACCACTTCGATACCTGCCATTGCAAGTCTTTCATTAAGATGGTTTTCAAGAATTTCATTGATCTCCTCACCACCTGAGCGGAGGGTAAGTTCTGCAGAGTCACCATCGTTATTGTCGTAGTTGTAGTGGGTAGCCACCTGACGAAGTGCTGCATCTGATTGGATATTCACGTAGTTTTCAAACGCTCTCATGATCGATGAAACGGTAGTTACACCTGTAGCTACATTGCTGGCCATGGTCTGTGAGTCGATCTCGAACATTGCTTTGTAAGTGTCTTTCAGTTTCCATACGAGGACAAGACCCACCATAATAGGGTTACCACCCTTGTCATTCACTTTGATAGGTGCCACATCGAGGTTACGGGCACGCATCGATAGTTTCTTCTTGGCGTAAAATGGATTTACCCAGTGGAAACCTGTTTGGGTAAAGGTTCCGCTGTATTTACCGAAGAAAACCATTACTCTGGCCTCATTGGGCTCCAATTGCATATATCCGAACAATGAGATGAACCAGATAAGGAACAAAATAATGCAGACAGGGATAATTACCTCTTCTGCGTTAAGGAGAGCAATTGTGGCGGCGATAAGTGCAGGAAGTCCGATTATGTGGAGAAACAGCATAATGAATCCACTCATTTTGAACCCTTTAAATTCCATTTCTTGTTTTACGATCTCTTTCATAGTCTTGAATTTTTTTAAGTTATAGCCTGTGATATTATTTTGATATCACAAAGATATGTAAATATTTTATATTGCCAAAAAATCAATACCTGATTCCCCACTCTTTCAGCTTGTCCTTTGCGAAGTTGGATCCTGATTTTGCAGTGATTTTGTAGAGTTCTATAGCCTTGTTTTTATTCTTGGGCAATCCATATGATCCGTATGTATAACCAATGGCCAAATAGTCCATAGCATCATAATCTCCACCATCGGCAGCTTTCTGGAGCCATTTGCCAGTCTCTGTTTCATTTTTGCTTACCCCTTTTCCATCCTTGTAACATAGCGCCAACTCATATTGGGCTCGGGTGTGCCCCATTTCTGCAGCTTTCTTAAAGCACTCAAATGCTTGAGTGTATTTATTTTGGGATTTGTATGAAAGTCCTTGAGAGTATAAGGTTTTGGGGTTGTCGCTGGTCTCGGTCCTGGAGGAAGATGATGCTGAGGATGCTTTAGCAGTACCAGATGAACTCAGTACCCCCATTTCTATAAGAGCCTTTACAGATAATGCTGCATAGTTTTCATCGTCACCCATTGCTGCCAATCTATGCCAGTATATAGCTTCTTCTCTGTCTTTGGGCATTCCACCCCATCCATTCCGATAATATGTCCCTATTGTATGTTGGGATTGGCAGTGACCTTTTTCTGCAGCTTTGAGATACCAACTTGTAGCTTTGTTCCCATCCTCTTTAACACCTTTTCCATAATAGTAGCAATAACCTACTTTATACAATGCTGCCACGTATCCCGATTTGGCAGACTCCTTGAATAGTTCGAAGGCTTTACTGTCATTTTTAGCATCATCCCCTTCTCGGTATTTGACGAGGTGATATGCCGGGGTAGCACCATAATCTATCAACGATTTAATGGAATAGCTATGCCCCCCTTCAGCAGCTTTTGTATACCACTCTATAGCTTTTTCCCTGTTTTGATGGTAACCGGATGTGCCGTATCTATATGCCAAAGCAATATCGAATTGTGCATCGGAATGCCCCTGGTCGGCTGCTTTTTGATGCCATTCTCTGTGCTTAATGTCGTTTTTAGCAACTCCATGTCCATAGCTGTAACATTGGCCCAAGAGGTATTGGGCTGATGGGTGTCCCATTTCTGCAGCCTCGCTGAGATATCGGAATGCCTCAGAGTATTTTTCGGCATAGTAAGCTTCCTTTCCTTGATAGAAAAGTATCAATGCCCTGTCACTGGATGCTCCTTCTCCAGTGGATGCAATAGGTGTGGATGTTGTATTGGAGTAATTGTTTTGGGCAGCACTCTGTGCTAGTGTCCTGTTTACGTTTGTTGTCTTGTTGTGTTCGACTGTCACACTGAAATTCACAGACTGATATCCGTTTTTGCTCAGTTCTATGGTATGGCTGCCGGATATTACCTGAGTCATCATCGGGGATGTTCCTGCATCCTTGCCATCTATTCTGACAGCAGCCTCAGGTGGTGTGCTTTCGATGTTCAGAGTGCCATAGAGTGGAATAGGGGGGGATATCCTCATGGTAATTGTTTCCCCGTCCTTGACGCTGAAAGCTATGCTTTGTGACTGGTGTCCGGCCCTTTTTGCCTCCAGTTTGTGTTGTGATATTGAACTCAACTGTCCGGTCCAGCTCCCTTTGCCTTTCAATTCATCATCCACCCAAATCTCAGCTTCAATGTCATCTGTCATGCAGGTTACTGTTCCGAATTGTGGTACCAGGCTGAAATGGGATGATTGCCTTTCTCCGTTGCCATGGATATTGACTGTCTCCATCAGTGGGTAGTAGTCTGCGTATTGAAGCATTATTTTCAGGTCCCCTTTAGGAAACTTTGTGTCTAGCGAACATGGGGTTTTACCTACTTCCTTATTGTCTATGAAGACTTTGGCGCCGGAAGGGGTGCTGCTTATGGTCAATAGACCGTAGGTGGGTCTCAGATTGACATTTACTGTGGGGGTATTGGCTCCTAGTGTTATTGTACCTTCTGCCGGTTCATAAAGAGGGTGTTCTATACGATAGTAGTATGTTCCATAATTGAGCAGTTTGCTGAAAAAAGTGCCATCCAGTACTGTGTAAATCAGTTCATAATCCTTTGACTTTCCAAGTCTGAGTGTTGCATTCGGCTCATTTACCGATAGTTTCATGTAATTCGTTGAGAGCACTGCGTTATGTACCACCTGCAGAGCAGCATCGGTAATCAGGTTAACTATGTATACCGCACCCGCCTGCAACTGGACAGATACAGGCGGAACATCAGTATACCCTTTGCATGTGAATTTAAGGTTTTTTGCCTGGTAAGGGACGTAGAACCATATTTCACCATTCTCCATTTCCCTTCTCTCCTTCAGTCCGATACCACCCACATCCAGCACGAGGGGACTGCTCAGTTCGTTGGTTGTCCTGACTTTTATAAGTGCACAAAGGTTATCATTCCAGTCCTTTACAGGATAGTATACCTTCGCATCAAGATCATTGGGCATATGCTCCACTTTACCATTTATGGACATGTTCAATGTCTGACCGAAAGCGGTCAAAGTGATAAATGCAAATATTAAGACAAGAAGTATTTTTTTCATAAGTGTTTTATATGATTATATCGTTAAAATCCCATTAGGAAATTCTCTTCTTTGGTGTTTGGTGGTAGTCTCTTCAATTCAATTGTTCCAAGTTCTTCCAGCCTCTTTTTCGCATCGGTATTTCCTTTCTCTGCAGCCTTTTTGTACCACTTGATGGCTTCTGCTCTACTGGGACTAATACTTTTGCCATTATTATATTTGCTGTTGTAGCAATCGCCCAGATATAATTGTGCATATGAATTGCCTCTATCAGCAATTTTTCTGAGCAATTTCATAGCTGTTAGAATAGATTGATTTACACCTATTCCCTTAATATAACAATATGCCAGATTCAATATTCCGTATTCATATTCTTTGTCTGCTGCCATTTTGTACCACTTGACTGCTTCTCTGTAATCTTGATTTACTCCATAACCATAGAAATAACAATTTCCTATGTTTACCATAGCTGGACTAAATCCATTTTTTTGGTATAGGCCCTTTTGCCATTCTATAGCTTGACCGTATTCTTCAGACAGATCACAGCTTTCAACTTGGTATATGGACCTCTCAAGATTATGTTCTGAAGCATTTCTCGTCCATTTGAGAGCTGATATATTGTCATTGTTCTTGGAATGGCAATATCCCAAAAAGATTTGTGCTGCTGTATAATTTTGTTTTGCAGCGTGTTCGTACCAATATATGGCCTCAGATTGATCGGCTGGTACCCCTTTACCATCATAGTAGCAAGTTCCCAACAGGTTCTGGGCACGTGGATCTCCCAACTCTGCAGCTTGTTCTAGCAACTCCGTGGCAGACGAATACTCCTTTTCATTATAATATAGTTTGCCTGTGCTGTATATTGCGTTTGCCTCAATAATGTCTTCAGTACTAATATTCTTTATTTTTGATTTGGTTCCATCGGCGGTGGTTACATTGAGCGATCTGTTGATACTTGTAGTCTTGTTGTGCTCCACTTGAGCAGAGAGTGAGAGGGCTTGATACCCATTCAGAGAGATTTCTATAGAATGGTTTCCTGATACCACTTGTGTAATAAGGGGGGTGATTCCTACCTCTTTTCCGTCGATTTTGACTGTAGCGTCAGATGGTGTACTTTCTATAGCGATGGTGCCAAATAGAGGAACTGGAGCACCGACTGTATGTGATGATGTCTCTCCATCCTGAACCCTGAAAAGGATACTCTGTGACTGGTGTCCAGCTTTTTTTGCTTCAAGTTTATGTTGTGAAAGGGAACTCAGTCTGCCTGTCCATGACCCATTTCCCTTAAATACGTCATCTATCCATATTTCTGCATCCTTGTCTGGTGTGGAGCAGGTGACTGTTCCAAATTGGGGTGTAAGGCTTAAGTTAATATATTGCCTTTCGCCATTGCCATAAATGTTGATGTTTTCTATCAATGGATAGTAGTCTGTTGTTTGGAGTCTTATGGATATATCTCCTTTAGGAAATCTTGTGTCCAGATTACACGGTGTTGTCCCGACCTCTTTATTGTCAATATATACTTTGGCACCTGAAGGGTCGCTGTTGATGGTGAGCAAACCATAGGTTGGCTTCATTTCTATATTGATTTTTGGGGTATTAGCTCCAAGTGTTATAGAACCTTCTACAGTCTCAAATAGAGGATGTTCCACTTTATAATAATAAATTCCGTAGTCCAGCAGATGGTTGAACTGTTTGCCGTCGATAACGGTAGAAAGCAGTTCATAGTTCTTGCTTTTGCCGACTGATAGGGTTGCGTTTGGCTCGTTTATGGCTATTTTGAGATAGTTGCTGGACAATACTGCGTTATGTACCACCTGCAGTGCGGCGTCGGTAATCAGGTTAACTAAGTATACCGCACCCGCCTGCAACTGGACAGATACAGGCGGAACATCAGTATACCCTTTGCATGTGAATCTCAGGTTTTTTGCCTGGTAAGGGACATAGAACCATATTTCACCATTCTCCATCTCCCTTCTCTCCTTCAGTCCGATACCACCCACATCCAACACGAGGGGACTGCTCAGTTCGTTGGTTGTCCTGACTTTTATAAGTGCACAAAGGTTGTCATTCCAGTCTTTTACAGGATAGTATACCTTCGCATCAAGATCATTGGGCATATGCTCCACTTTACCATTTATGGACATGTTTAATGTTTGACCGAAAGCGGTAAGTGAGATAAGTATGACGAGAAGGGAAATGGCGACATTTCTCATGGTGCAAATCTATTTGTTGGCGACTTTACCAAGTGAAAAGATCTGATTGGGGGAAGAGTCCGAACAGACCGCCTGTATGGATGAATAGAACATTCTCACAATCGGCAAGTTTTCCACCCTCTTTCATCTCATTTACGGTACCGATAAGACCTTTGCCGGTATAGCAAGTATCGAAAATTATACCCTCCATACGTGCCACCTGTTTGATAAATTCCAGCTCTTCCGGACGTGATAGTGCGTAACCCACACCTACATATTGATCCACCATATCAATATCATTGATCTTGAAATCACAGTAATCTTTCCATTCCTGAAGCGATTTGCCTCCTGGCAGTTTGCCGAATTTGTCAAGGTAATCCACGGCTTCGTGAGCCATAGGGGCGATTCTCTCCTGGAAGTAGAGGTTGTCATCGCATACGCAAACACCAAGAACTTTCTTTCCAAGGCCAAGAACTCTGTTTGCAAGGTTAAGACCTGCACAAGTACCACCTGAACCGGTAGCTACCACCACTGCATCGAATTTTACACCAAGTTCCTTTTCCTGTTCTACGATCTCCTCCATGGCTCCGTAGTAGCCAAGTGTACCGATTGCATTTGATGCACCCTCTGGGATGATATAAGGTTTATAGCCCTGTTTCTTGTATTCCTCAGCCAGTTGTGCCATGATAGCATCACGGCTATTGCTGTACTCAGATGGTGAGCAGAAGTGGATGTCTGCACCGAAAAGACGGTCCATAAAATAGTTGCCGGCAACCTCAGGATTGATAAGGTCCTCACGAGGGCATTCAGGCGCTGGTTGAGAGGTACATGATTTGTCCTCAGGGTGTTTTGGTGGAAGTGTTTCTGCAGTATGGCCAGGTTTGTATGGCATGGTGATGGCATCTTTGGGTGAGATGCG
>JAZRHK010000051.1:0-12268 GCA_045644725.1 Candidatus Coprenecus sp.
CAGGAATGACAACAGGCATAAGTTGACCCTTATGCTCAAACACAAGTTTACCAAGAGGTTTGAGGTCTATGGGGCTTGGAACTGGAGGAGCGGAAGCAGGATGACTGTCGAGTCGCACTATGTGCACGATCCGTCAGTCCCACAGGGGGGATATCAGATATATCACTCAGTATACAGTGAACCCAACAATATGCAGCTCCCGGACTATCACAGGCTCGATCTGGGATTGAACTTCCATAAAACCACCAAAAGGGGAAATCAGAGCATCTGGAACCTGAGCATATACAATGCATATTGCAGGACCAATATTGTGTTTGCCTATGTATCGGGAGATTATGATGATCAGGGCAATCTGATAAAATACGTGGGAGAGGGGCTGGGCCTTATCCCGATTATCCCTACTTTCAGTTACACACTTAAATTTTAGAGATGATGAGAAGATTGGTATATATATTGGGCTGTGCCCTTATGGCGGTGCTGCTCATCTCCTGCGAGGAGAAGTTTGATTTGAGGATGAAGGGTGACAATATGATTTTTGTGGAGAGTTATCCTGGCGTTGAGGATTTCATTGCACTGAGGATAGGGCCCGCTGTCTCTCTGAACAGCAATTATGATGTGTCAAAGTTCAGTCCCGAGATAAAGCTGCTTGTCAATGGCAATATGGTGGATGTGGAGTATCTGAAGCAGGGGGATCCGATCAGAGGGATACCTTCGGGGTACTATGTGGCAGACTATGCTCCGATTTCCGGGGATAGGGTAAATCTGGCAGTGAGTGCTGACGGGTTTGAGACAGTGGAATCGGAAACAGTGGTGCCTGACCCTTTTGGAGATTATAATCTTGAGTATTTTGTATACGATTCGTCCGTTGAAACCAAGGATGTGGATATGGATTATGGGGAAGGGGTGAATTTGAATTTGAGGCTTAGAGTCAAATTGGGTATTCAGGATGGTCCGGTGGCCGGGGATGCCTATGGTATCCAGTTTGTGAGAGAATTGGATTATCTTGTGGAGTATCCAGACTCCATCCAGCGAGATACAACACTTTATTATCAGTCCGGTCAAGTGCTTGATATGTCTGACAATCCACTCCTTCCACAGACAAGTACTGTGTTCGATGTTAATTTCAATGGGGTATCCTGCGACAGTTATGATGGTGTGACGATGTTTATGGACAGGAAATTCAATGGTCAGTATACCACCCTTGAGACTGAGACGAGATTCAATGAGGATCACAGTTATACCTATGAGGACTACAATGAAAAAGAGGTAAAAGTCACCTCCAGATACAGATACAAGATACGTCTCTACAAGTTTACATCCGATTTCAGCAGGTATGCCTATGCCCAGGAACAGATAGACAACAATGTTTTCGGGGAGATCGGCCTGGCACCGGCAGGATATGCCTATTCAAATATAACAGGTGGTGCAGGAGTTCTCGCGGGTGTACTGATGTATGAGACAGAGTGGCTGGATTTGTAGAATTTTTATATGTAATATTTGGAAAAAAGATTGTATATTTGGAAGAAATTTTCACTTATGTCTCCTTTTCTCAATTATACGCTACGTATATTTCTTTTGTGTGTACCAGCACTGTTGCTTTCACAGCAGAGATATGATTATGGTGCGAAGGCAGGCTTTGATACCCCTATATACAGAGGTGAGATTGCAGACAAGTATCCTTTCCCTTTTATCGGTACTGTATATGCTTATTCGGATGAATTTGAGATGGGAGATCTCGAATTTAACGGCAAGATGTATTATGGACTTATGATGAATTTAAACAGTCATAAGGGTGAGCTTTATGTGAGAATAGGTACGACTAAAGATTGTATTGTCTTGAAAAATAGCCTTGTGGGTGATTTTAATATTGGAGAGAGGAGGTATACTGCATTATTTGGAGAGAGGGGAATAAAGGGGCTTGCTCCTGGGTATTATCAGGTGCTGTATGAAGGGGAGGATGTGATTCTCAAACAGATCGACCGAAAAATATATGATTATACAGATTTCTCATCAGGAAATATAACCAAGGCCTTCGCCCTTAAAGTCAAATATTGGCTGTTAAAAGATGGAGAGGTCAGGCAGATCAGAAGGGAGAGGGATTTGCAGCGTGAGTACAAGAGTTTCAAAAAGGATATAAGATCGTATCTGAGTCTCCATTCGGAGGTGAATATGGATACAAATCTTGAGTTCATAATGTCCATGGTGGAGGGGAGGCAGTGATTATGAAAAGGGCTAGTACGGTTATTCTGATATTTTTCTTTGCCTTTATATCGGCATTTGCCCAATCATCCGATTTTCGAAGGAATATCGGACTTGATTCCCTTGTCCGTATCATGCAGCAGAATTCGCAGCAAAAGATATACTATAATAGGGATGAATCAGGGCTTCTCACATTTACAGTAGATGCATCAAGCCCGACTCTGCAGGATGATATATCCAGACTGTTGAGGGATAAGGGGTATATTATCTCTCATTCTGAAGGGGTTCTCTTCGTGCTGAAGGGGACACCTGTAAAGGAATCGCTCCCGTCTGGGTGGTTTGTCATAGAGAGTGAGAAAAAGGATGAGAAAGTGGAGTATCAGGATCTGCTTGGAGCTACCGATAAGGCGAATTATCAGAACAAAGTATATCAGATAGGGGAGAAGAACAATCAAAAAGGATCCCAAGCATATTTGAGTGGTTATGTCAGGGATTCCAGAACTGGTGAGCCTGCAATAGGGGTTACTATTGCACATCTTAAATCAAGTTCTTTTGCACAGTCTGATGCTGCAGGATTTTACAAGATTCTTTTACCTGTAGGAGAGAGTACTCTGGATGTGAGTGGATTCTCTCTTGAAGATTCCCAAGTCCATTTGCAGGTATATAGTGATGGAACTCTGGATATTACGGTTCAGGAGAAGGTCTATGCCTTGACCGGTGCTGTAGTCTCTGCAGAGAATACCAATAAAGTGCGTAACAACGAAATAGGTATAGAGAAGGTAAGGATAGACAGGATGAAGAAGGTCCCTGTGGTTTTTGGCGAGGCAGATGTGGTGAAGATCATATTGACCCTCCCCGGTGTAAAATCGGTAGGAGAGGCCGGTGGTGGATTCAATGTCCGTGGAGGTGCTACAGATCAGAATCTGGTCCTTTTCAATGGGGGTACAGTATATAACCCTTCCCATCTGTTCGGAATGTTTTCAGGGTTCAACCCCGATATAGTAAGTGATATAGAGCTGTATAAAAGTTCGATCCCGGTAGAGTATGGCGGCAGGATATCTTCTGTACTGGATGTCAACAGCAGGGAGGGTAACAATAAAAATCTGACCGGATCGTTGGGATTGGGCCTTTTGACCACAAGAGGGCATATCGAGGGGCCGATTACAGAGAATACTACTTTTATTGTGGGTGCGAGGGCGACATATTCTGACTGGATGCTGAAGCTCCTGCCGGAAAATAGTGAATACAATAATGGTGCAGCCTCCTTCTATGATATCACAGCCGGTCTTACCCACCGTTTCAGCGGGAAAAGTTCCCTCCATCTCAATGGCTATTGGTCACAGGATGGCTTCAGATTCAGTGCCGATACCAGTTACAGATACAGTAACGGAAACGGCTCGCTCAAGTGGAGATACAATTTCCACGAAAAGCATAAGATGGAGCTGGCTGCAGGTTATGATATGTACAGATATGCCACTTATGACAAATATAATCCTGTGAACTCCTATGAGATGACTTTCAGTATCCAGCAGGTGTACAGCAAGCTTAAGTTCAAATCTCTTTTGGGCAAAGATCATACACTTACATACGGGGTGGATGCGATAGGGTATGATCTCTCTCCGGGAAGTTATCTCCCTTACGGAGAGGAGTCTCTGGTGGTGCCAGATATTTTGCCGAAGGAGAATGCTATAGAGGCATCTGCATATTTGAGCCACAGCTGGAATATCTCAGAGAGGTTTTTCATGGATTATGGCTTGAGGTATTCACTCTTTACTACAAAAGGGAAGACATACCATCATCCTGAAATAAGGGTGTCAGGACGAGTTATGATAACTGACAATATCTCCTTCAAAGCGGGATTCAACAGTCTGACACAATATATCCATATGCTTTCCAATACTACAACCATGTCACCTACTGATATCTGGAAGTTAAGTGACAAGGATATCAAACCTCAGGAAGGGTGGCAGGCAGCAGGCGGTTTTTATACCAATTTGTTCCAGAACAAAGTGGAGATCTCTGTTGAGGGGTACTATAAACAGATGGAGAACTATCTGGACTATAAGAGTGGTGCCGTGCTGGTGATGAACAGGAACCTTGCAGCAGATGTGGTACAGACACAGGGTAAGGCCTATGGTGTGGAGTTTATGCTGAAAAAACCTCTGGGCAAACTCAATGGGTGGCTGGCCTATACCTGGTCCAGAACTCAGTTGAGGGAGGTGGGTGACAGAGGTAATATGGCTATAAACGGAGGTGATTGGTACTATGCATCATACGACAAGCCTCACGACGTGAAGCTGGTGGCAAACTATAAATTCACTCAAAGGATAAGTCTGTCTGTGAATGGTGATTATGCCACAGGAAGACCAATAACCATCCCTGTGGCCAAGTATCAGTATGATGGTGCGACAAAACTATACTATTCAGGTAGAAACAGTCACAGGATACCCGATTATTTCAGAATAGATGTGGCTATGAATTTTGATCCTACCCACAGGTTGGATGCTTTTACCCACTTCTCATTTACTGTGGGTGTATATAATATCACTGGACGTAAGAATGTTTATTCTGTCTATTTTGACACCAATAGTGCCGGTGAGATTAAGGGGCATAAACTCTGTATTTTCGGGGCACCGATACCTTATGTGAACTTTAACTTTAAATTTTAGGGGTGTATGAAGAGGAGAATTTACGAAATATTGTTTGCTGTGCTGACAGGGCTGCTCTCTGTAAGCTGTGTATACGATTACACCCCTGAAGATGATGAAATACAGGGGCTGGAGGTCCCATTGGTTGTGATCGATGGTGATATAAATGTAGGGGATATCACTACTGTGACGGTGGGTTATACCCAACCATTATTAGGAGAGGAAGAGAATACTCTTCCGTCGGGTGTTTCGGTATGTGTAGAGAGTGAGTCAGGGGAGAGATATGCCGGTGTTATGAGAGAAGAGCAGCCAAATGTATTTGAAGTAGACACCAGGAGCCTTGATCTTAATGGAAGATACAGACTTGCGGTGTCTGTTCCAGGAAGAGGCAACTATATATCGTCATATAAGAAAGTGCTGATTTCACCGCAGATAGACAGTATAACCTATACAGTGGCCGAAGACAGGGAGTCTGCGAAGATAGAGATCACCACTCATAATGACAATACAGATGACTTTTTATACTGCAAGTGGAATTATGTCGAAAATTGGGAGAGCAATGCAATATATCCTGCACAAATAGAATTTGACAAATATAAGAATGAAATGAGGGAACTGAGTCAGGAGGAGATATTCCAGCGTACGTATTGTTTCAGTGAGGCCAAATCAGTCTGGACATATATAGCCAATACCGAGAAGCTCTCACAGAATCTTATATACAAGTCGATACTTAAAGAAATAGCCAATACCGATACAAGGGTGATGGAATTGTACTCAATATCAGTTGTCCAGAGGGCACTTGACAGGGAGGCATATAACTACTGGGATAATATCAAAAAGAATACTTCAGGTACTGGTGGATTGTTTGGACCCCAACCAAGTGATATGAGGGGGAATATTGTATGTGATGCGAATCCTGATGAGGTGGTATTAGGTTATATTAATGTGTCTACTCTGAGTTTTAAAAGGACTTTCATAGATTGGGCTAAAGAGCAGATATTTAGGGTAGATTGTGCAATTGAATTGCTCGTAAAGATGAGATATACCGAAAACGGAGAGCCTATATACGTTTGGAAGCAGTATTATGGAAAGGGATATCGCCCTTTTGTGTTCAGCGATTGGGAAATGTTCGGTCCAGCTCATAAAAATTATGCATTATGGGCAGAAAAAGATTGGTGTACCGACTGCAGGTTGTACTCAAACAGTACCAAGCCAGATTTTTGGCCAAGATAACAATCAAAAGATGGTAGTATGAGAAAAGTGATTTCTATATTGGCGTTGCTTATATGTTCATGGAGTCTTATTCTTGGACAGGAGAGGGTCTATGTCTCTACTGATAAGGATATTTATCTGGCCGGAGAAGATGTGTGGTATTCATTGTATTGCTTTGATGAAAAAAGTGGAAACCACTCCGATTTGAGTGATGTGGCATATTTGCAGTTTGTATCCAATGATGGGGTCGCTGCGACTGCCAAAGGAGCTTTGATCGGAGGGCGAGGCTGTGGAAGGTTCAGAATTCCTATGACATTGCCCACGGGCAATTATTCAATAGTGTCGTACACAAAATGTGATGGTGGTGATGCAGCGGGTCCGTTCAATGGAAAAGTGATCTCCATATTCAACACTTCTACCACTGCCAGGGTGCAGGGGGGTGTTGTTAGCAGAGGGCAAGATAGGGCAGTGGCATATGAGTCAGAATCTAAGGGTGATGTTCAGATTACTATCGGCTTGTCTGAAGATGGGATTGTCCCTGTATTGATTGAAAATGGTGAAAATGAGAATCTTGATTTGAGTATCTCTGTTTTCCATCTGGACGAACTGGAAGAGATGTCTGGAGGTTATAACACAACCTCTCTTTTGGAAAGAAAGGGTGATTTTGAGAAGGTGGATGAGATCGATTATGCCGGAGAGATTGTTACGGTGCAGGTGGAGGGAAAAGATGGAAATAGCGCTGCCGGCAGGTATGTCTATATGAGTGCTATGGGCAATACTGATGATGTATATGTTAATAAAGTAAGGGGAGATGGGACAGCTGTATTCCATACTGGAAATATTATGGGTAAAAGGGATCTGGTCTTCGAAGTGGAGGGAGATACTACCAGTACCATTATAGAGCCTGTTGTTAAAATAAAAGAGGGAGAGTTTGGTCGTGTGGTGTCTGAGATTCCACCACTGGAGATTGTTCCGGAAATGGAGAGGGCATTGGTAGAGCGTGGAAGGAGGATGCAGATCTCACGAAGATTTGAAGCCGATACACTTTGGGAGATGTGTCAGAAGAAGGATAACTCCTTTTTAGGTAATACAGCACCGCTTGTGTATAACCTTGATGATTATACCAGATTCCAGAATCTGGAAGAGGTGCTGAGGGAGTATGTCGATTTTGTGAGGGTGAGAAGAAATGGTGGTGTGGAAGAGATAAAGGTGTTGTGGGAATCCCAGACGAAGTGTCTGTCCCTTCTGGATGGTATCCCTGTAAGTGACCATTCGGTAATACTGGGGATAGACCAGCATCTGATAAAACAGATTGTAGTGTATCCCAAGAGATATATGCTTAATCACTTTATGTTCGACGGAGTCGTGAACTTCATTACTTATAAAGGTGATATGGCCGGTGTCCGTTTGCCTCGCAATGTGAGTATCGTCGAGTTTGATGGTGTCAGCTGGCCTCAAGCTTTTCTAGGGATGAAGGCAGCTTCCGAAAAGGAGTATCCCAATTTTCTGTCTACCATTTATTGGAATCCTATAGTGGCAATACCTTCAGGTGGCAAATTTGAATTCAAATGCAGGCTTCCTCAGTACGAAGGGAAGTTCAAGGTGGTTATCGAAGGTCTGACAGAAAAGGGTAGGGAAGTCTACTCATCCCATATCTTCTAGAATCATAGCAGATTTTTCCAACCTTTCGGTCTGTGTTTACGTCTAATAGGTGTAAACATTAAAAACATTAGAATTATGGATTTTGATTTTTTGATTCCGATAGGCATTTGTGTTGTATTGCCTGTTATGATTGTGTGGCTTGTGATGAGAAGACGTCAGCATGAGATGGACAAAAAAACTGAGGTTATGCTCAAGGCTATTGAGGCAGGTGCCAAAATCGATGCGGGCTTCTTTACAGGTCACCAGGAGGCTCTGACCATTAAGGAGCGTCTTTTGAAACGTCTAACTTCAGCCTGTGTCACATCTTTGCTTGGCCTGTTTATGCTGGTGGGCGGTGTCCTTTTTGGTGAGGGGATGGGTTGGGATGTGGTGGACGGTCCGGGTTTTATTCTGGCTGTTCCCGGTGGAGTGTTGTTGGCTATAGGTATTGCTCTCTTTATTGTTTATTTCGTGGGCAAGAAGATGCTTGCCAAGGAGATTGAGGCTGAAGAGAGAAGCATCAAATGACGCAGGAGCGCTTTATAGAACTTGTCAGGGGGGAGCAGGAGTCTTTGCGGAGATTTCTGCTTGCCTTGTGTGAGGGGGACTCATCTTTGGCAGATGATATAGCGCAGGATGCTCTTGTGAGGGCTTATGTGGCGTCAGGTTCATTTCTGGGGCTCTCAAAATTCAGCACCTGGCTCTTCAGGATAGCATATAATTGTTATCTGGACCATCTCAGAAAGCCCAGGTTTGAGACTCTTCCGACGGATGCTCCGCAAATGTTGTCCGTCCCTTCTGCGGATGAGACCGATGGGAGGTTCAGATATCAGAAGCTCTATCAGGCACTCAATATGCTTCAAGAGAAGGAGAAGGCCGTCATTGTCCTCTTTTATTTTGAGGACAGAAGCATAAAGGAGATAGCCTCGATACTTCAGATACCATCAGGGACCGTAAAGTACCATTTGTCAACTGCCCGTAATCATTTAAAATCGATACTCCAATGAAAAATGACAATATAGAATCGTTCCTACGGAACAATAAGCCTCAGGTAGAGGACAATCCCACCTTCCTGCTCGAAGTCAGGCAGAAGATTAATGCTGTGGATGGGATCAAGTCGGAGGTGGACAGGCAGAGAAGGATTGGTAGGGTAGCACTTGTCGCTGCTCTTGTTATAGGGCTGCTCATGGGGATATTTGCCATGTTTATAGTCTGGCTTTATCCGGTATCCACCCCAGAGGTGGGATCAGAGCTGATCTCAAAAATTCAGTCTGCCATTGAGCCCTACAAGCAGTACCTTCTTCTTCCTATTGCAGGCTGTGCCATCTTCTTAGGTCTTATATTCGGAAGAGAGGAGAGACGTGTGTTTTAGTACAACTATAAAAAATAGTTGCATTAAAAGAAAATTTAGTTACCTTTGTGCCATAAACAAATTTGGCATGAAAAAACTGACTAGAAAAGAGGAAGAGATCATGAATCTCTTTTGGGACAATGGGGCAATGTTTGTTCGTGAACTATTGGAGCATTACGATGAGCCAAGACCCCACTTCAATACCTTGTCAACGATGGTTCGGACATTGGAGACAAACGGTTATCTGGACCATAAGGCCTACGGCAATACCTATCAGTATTTTCCTGTGGTAGAGAGAAAGGACTATGCCGGCAGCACTGTGGGAGGAATCATTAGCAGCTACTTCAACAATTCTTATCTGAGTGCCGTATCCTCTTTTGTGAAAGAGGAGAAGATCAGTGTGGATGAGCTGAAGGAGTTGATAGAGCAGATTGAGAACGGCAAAAAGTAGCGGCATATGGCAGAATTTTTGACATATCAGCTGAAAGTAGCCATTGCGCTGAGCGTATTCTATATGTTCTACCGCCTCTTGCTGAGCAAGGAGACTTTTCACCGTGTGAACCGTATCGTCCTTTTGGCGACAGCGCTCCTCTCTTTTTTGCTCCCATTTTGCGTGATAACATTGCATGATGTAGTGGTTATCCCTGCCGGAGCGGTGGCAGAAGCTGGTACTGCAGCTGAAGTGGTGGCAGAGGGGTACTCCCTATGGACCATTGTCCTCAGTGTCCTCTTTTTTATAGGTGTAGCAGCTGTGCTGGCAAATGTTCTTGTCTCTGTAATCAGCATTAGAAAGATTATAAACAGAGGAAGCCGACATGAAATGGAAGGTGGCATTGATCTTATCATAACTGAGGATAAAGCCGCCTCTTTCAGTTGGATGAAATATATTGTAATCTCGAGTGAGGATTACCGTGGAGGATGCTCGCAGATACTGATGCATGAGAGGACCCATATAGAGTTGAGGCACTCCTGGGATCTGTTGTTTGTGGATATTATTACAGCCGTTCAGTGGTTCAACCCTGCCATCTGGATGCTCAAGGGTGATCTCCGCATGCTTCACGAGTTTGAAGCGGACGATGCCGTATTGAGAAGTGGAGTAAATATGAAAGAGTATCAATACTTATTAATCAGAAAATCACTTGGCGGTAGCGGATACTCATTGGTCAATAATTTTAATCACAGTACATTAAAACAAAGAATCAGTATGATGTTGAATAAAAAATCTTCCCCATTGAGTACCTGGAAGGTGCTCTATATTGTCCCTGTTATCGGAATTTTCCTTTTGGCTATGGTCGAGAGAAAAATCGAGGTCCAACGGGAGAAACCTATTGTTATCAGTATTATCTCTGAGGATGGTGAATCAAATATCAATATAGATGGAAAGGTGTGTACCAAGGCTGAGGTGGAGAAGATCATATCTGAGAAGATAGAGAATGCCGGTTATGTACCGATGGTGACCATCAATGCATCTTCAGATGTAGAGCTTGGAGAAATTATTGATGTTAAAGATGAGCTTAGAAAGACTAAAGCCCTGAAAATCACTTATGGAACTCTTGGGAAAGAGTAAATTTTGGCCTAATATTTGAAATTGGATTTGTATATTTGAAATTGGATTTTTTCCGTCTAACTATTTTTGTATGAAGCGTTTGTTTGTGGCTTTAGTGGCCATTGTCCTTTCTGTTTCTGTGAAGGGTCAGGTAGTTATGGATTTCTCTATGTTTGAGAAAAATAGGAATGTGGAGGTGAAGTTTGAACTTAAGGATTCCCAAAGTGAAGAGCCTATCCCATGGGCCTCGGCATATCTGGTCCCTGTAGGTGATACAGTCATAACCAGTTTTGCTCTGTCGGATGATAAAGGCAAGGTGAACCTTAAGGATGTGCCGGTGGGGAAATATACCCTCAATGTGGAGCTTATCGGATACAAGCCATACAAAAAGGTTCACGACTGTACTTCATGGGATGTAAATCTCGGTGTCATCAAGATGGAGGAGAATCCTGAGATGATAGACGCGGCATCCATATCAGCTGTGGGAAATCCTATCGAGGTTCTGCAGGATACCATTATATACAATGCTTCATCTTTTAAGGTAGGGGAGAACGATATGCTTGAGGAGCTTTTGAAGAAGATGCCCGGAATGGAGGTTGGTGAAGATGGTACAGTCAAGGTCAATGGAGAGGCGGTGGACAAGATTACCGTAGGTGGCAAGACTTTCTTCTTCAATGACCCTTCGGCGGCTTTGAAGAATCTCCCTGCCAAGATAGTAAACAAGATCAAGGTGGTGGACAAGACCAAGGATGCAGCTGCATTTACAGGAGTGGCGACTCAGGATGACAAGGAGAAGGTGATGGATATAGAGCTCAAGCAGGAGTACACCAAAGGGTGGTTCGGAAATGCCAAGCTTGGGGGTGGTGCTTCGGTCAATCCCGACAAGAAGAGTGATCTGGTGGAGGACGGAAAGTTCCTCTATAACGGTTCTGCTCTGGTGACGGGATATACAGAAAAAGATCAGGTAGTGATTCTTGGAAACGGCCACAATGTGATGGACGCAGGAGGTGGAATCGTGATGATCTCATATGGACCCAGTACAGAAGTATCCGATGACTACTCTAAAATCAGAGGCCTTACTACCAGTGCCTCTGGTGGTGTCAACTATAATACAGACAGAATAAAAGGGGTGGAGACCAATGCCTCTGCTATGTATAAGAACAATACCAAGGACAGTAAAAAGGTCTCTTCACGTATCTCGTTCCAGCCCTCTGGTGAAAACCTCTATACCGATACCAGGTACACCGGTTATGGGGTGGAGAATGGTGTGAATGCTTCTTTGGAGTTTAAGAATAAGGAGAAGAAGAAATACTCTTTTGAATTCAGGCCAACATTCAATTACGCACGCAACAGGGTGACTGTGTCCAATCAGTCACAGACCTATACATCCGGTGCATCTCTCAACAAATCCACATCTGATGTCCAGGCACACAATACCAAGACAGCGACAGGTGGCTGGGCCGATTTTGGAGTCAGGGATTTGGGGAAAAAGAATAGATCGCTTACAATCTCTCTCGATTATAATATAAGCAATCAGAATGGGGATAAGACAGAGAAGACACAGGTGGAGTATACATCCTCTACAAATGTGAAAAATATCGACTATGATATCAAAAGGGAGTACTACTCTGCAGGTGGATCGGTCAGCTATGTGGAACCAATATCCAAGAG
>JAZRHK010000052.1:0-26965 GCA_045644725.1 Candidatus Coprenecus sp.
GTGACAGACCAGATTACAGTGACCTTCAACGATAATGCTTCTTACTATGGCAAGACGATTGAGGGTAACGTCGCTACAGATACCGAGACTTACCAATATCTTGTAAGATCCAATCGAGGCATCTTGTCGGATGTTACCCCCGCCAAGGAGGGTTATACATTTTATAGGTGGAATACCCGCAGGGATGGCAAGGGTGATACATATACCAATACAGGAGAGGAGGTAATCCTAGATCAGGACATAATCTTATATGCCATTTGGAATAAAAATTAACTACTATGAACTATTCTAAAATTCTTTCAGATATACGTGATGAGATTACCCCTTTTGAGGGTGTGGGAAAGCAGGCAGATTATATTCCTGAGTTGGCTAAGGTAGATCCAGACCAGTTCGGTATGTCAATCCAAACCATATCGGGTAAGAGATATTCCATAGGTGATGCAGATGTGAGATTTTCAATACAGTCAATATCCAAGGTCTTCTCATTGGCTTTGTGCTTCAGTGTAGTGGGTGATGAACTCTGGAAGAGGGTGGGGAAAGAGCCATCCGGAGCAGCATTCAACTCACTTATCCAATTGGAGATAGAGAAGGGTATTCCCCGTAACCCTTTCATAAATTCCGGCAACCTTGTTGTAGCCGATATCCTCCTTTCCAAATTGGAAAATCCAGAGGAGAGGTTTATCTCTTTTGTAAGATCATTGGCACAGAATAATGAGATAGATTACTGTATGAGAGTTGCGTACTCTGAGAGGGAGAAGAGTTATCTTAATGCTGCCATTGTTAATATCCTCAAATATTACGGTAATATCGAAAACGATATAGAGCGTGTGCTCCATTTCTATTTTATGATGTGTTCGGTCGAGATGAGCTGTGCAGAATTGGCCCAGGCCTTTATTCCGTTTTCAAACCACAAAGAACCATTTGATTATTCAGGGGTGAAACTCACCTCGTCACAAATCAAGAGGATGAACGCCATAATGCAGACCTGCGGATTCTATGATGAAGCGGGCGAATTCTCATTTCTCGTAGGGCTCCCGGGGAAGAGTGGTGTCGGAGGAGGTATTGCAGCAATCCATCCGTTGAGGTACTCGGTGGCGGTGTGGAGTCCCCGTCTCAATGAGAAAGGGAACTCCATCATGGGGATGAAAGCACTTGAACTACTCACAACGAAGACCGAAGAATCTATATTTTAGGGGAGGGGAAATGGGAGCAATTGACCAAATATATCCGGGACTCATCAGCCACGTGGAGGGGGATATCATTCCCCGTTATGACCATTTTGACAAGGCTCACCGTCGCGATCATGTCGATACTGTCATTGCCCAGGGGCTTGAGCTTGCATCGCATTATGATGTTGATCCCAATATAATATATGCCGCCGCTGCCTATCACGACACAGGGCTGGTGGATGGCCGGGATGTGCATCATCTCTCTTCCGGCCGCATTGTCCGTGAGGACTCGAGGCTACGCCAATGGTTCAGCGAGGAGGAGATTGAGACCATTGCGCAAGCTGCGGAGGATCATCGTGCCTCAAACCGTCAGGGGCCCCGTACCATCTATGGCAGGATCCTCGCTGAGGCAGACCGTGTGATAGACCCGCACAAGATAATCCGCCGCACCATCCAGTACGGCATTTCAAACTATCCTGAACTTGATATGGAGGGGCATTGGGAGAGGACAGTGGAACACCTTCTCGAAAAGTATGCTGAGGGTGGATATCTTCGTCTATGGATCCCTGAGTCTCCAAATGCTGCCCGCCTGGAGGAGCTCCGTTCAATAATCCGGGATCGCGACCAGCTACGCAATATATTCGACCGCATATTTGCCGAAGAGCGTTAGGCCGGTGCGGGGGGAGCTTTCCTCTGTGTCTCGGCAGAGGGCTGCGATGCGATGCCGAAGCGTTCTTGCGTGTTTCGGCCATGACGCGATGCAAAAGTTTTCCTGTGTGTGTTTTGCGTCGCGTCGAAAATTCTGCGAATAAAGCAGGAACTGTGACGTGACGCACAGTTTTGCCAGAGTTTTTTCTGTGTCGCGTCAGCCATTTTGCATTTGCTATTCTTGTTTTATATCTTTGAAGTAGTCATTTTCATATTCGGGATGAAGTGGGGATGAGAATAATTGTGTTGAACGGTAAAATTTTATAGATATGAAAAAGATATATCATCTTTGTCTCTCATCTTCTGATGAGGTAATGTTCAGAGAGGACAAGGATTATCAAAGAGCCTACAATTGTTTTGCATTGGCTGCTGCCAAAACAGGGTCACAGGTATTGGCAGATTCAATAATGTCAAATCACGTCCATTTTGCAGTAGTGTCCACAGCCCCAGAAGAGCTGATGGAGGCTTACAGGTTTGCATACAGCCGGTACTTCAATAGCAAATACCTTAGGGAGGGTAGGATGGGTGAGAGATACGCCTTCATTACAGAGATAGAAGGTATTCACCGTATACTTGCAACCATAAGCTACATACTCCGCAATGCCCTTCATCACGGTGTATGTGCTACACCTTTCGGTTATCCTCATAACTCTTCGAATGTTTATTTTCAAAAGGAACTTGGTAAGGTAAGAGCAGAAGATGTTCTTCCGGAGAAAAGCATGTATAGGTTTTTGCCTGGCAGATGTAGAGTGCCGGCCCATTTTAAGATGAGTTCAAGTGGCGTTTTTATGAGAGAGTGTGTTACGGAGGTAGCTCAAGTTGAGTTATTGTATGGTACTGCCAAAAACTTCAGCTTTCACATGAACCGTACTTCAGGTGAACAATGGGAAAGTGAGCAGAAGGAGGATACTGACACCAATACACCTATCATTACGCTGAAAAATATTGAGCACGGATTTACCTCGAGGGATATTGATCGTATGCTAATACACGAAAAAGGGAAGTCTGATTATAAAAAAATGAGTGATATTGCCCTTTGTTGGGATATTGACAATATATATGTAAAACGGTATCATAAAAAATCAGTCTACCGACTTGCTGAAAGTGAAAAGAGGGAGTTGGGGAATATGCTCTTCAAAATGCATATACCTGTACAGCAAATAAAAAGGTGTCTGATATTGAAGTGAGTGTATCTAGGTAGGTTATATCACACTGTACCTGTGTAAGTGCCTGGATGTAACTGAGTAAGTAGTAAGTAGTAAGTAGTAAGTGAATCAGAGTAAGTGTGTGATTGTGTCTCAGTGTACCTCTGTAAATGTCTGACTGTACACGACTATACTTGTGCGCTTTAGCTCTGATGCGGCGCAGAAGTTTACTGTGTACCATGACGCGGCGCACAGTTTTTTCGGAGATTTATCTGTGTCGCGTCAAAAATACAAAAATACAATCCGTGGCGCGATACCGAAGTTTCCTGTGTGCCGTTTGCGTCGTGTCGAAAATACAAATCATGACTCGATGCAGAAGTTCCCCTATGTGTTTTCTGCATCACGTCGAAGATTTTGAAAGAAATGCCGAAATCATGACGCGATGCGGAGGTTTTACTATGTGTTGTTTGCATCGTGTCGAAAATTGATGTGAGCCCCTTTTGTCGTACAGTTTAACTTCAGAAATTGATTTTTGCAGTCATGGTACTCAGTAGGCGGAGAAGCCATTAGAGTGAGCTGCGCAGCTTGCTGAGTACTGCAGGCTAGCGTATTTGCTAGCAGTAGTGCCATCCCACACATTGTTCTTAACTTTCTTTTGTGTGATGCTGTAACGGATACTGAACATTACTCACACTACCAAACTTCTACCATGACGGGGCGCAGAGTTTTGCCGAAGATTTCTTTGTGTTGCGTCAGCAGAATTATGGTCTGAGGCCTGAGCCGCCCTGAAGGGCAATGGTTTCTCCGGTGAGGTATGAGGCATCATCAGAGGCGAGGAATACAGCTACGCGGCCAATGTCCTGCATGGGGTCTGCAAAGCGGCCTAGTGGAATCCCTTGTATGGTCTTTTTGTAGAGCTCCGGGTACTCCTGACGCCATTGCTGCAAGCTTTCTGTCATGGCGAGAGGGGCAATCATATTGACTCTGATGCCGTCAGGTCCCCATTCTGTGGCAGCTACGCGGGAGAGTCCGCGAATTCCCTCTTTGGCTGCGGCATAGGAACTCTGTCCCGGTTTTCCGAACATTCCTGCTCCGGAAGCGAAGTTGATTACAGACCCCCGGGACTCTTTAAGGTATGGGTATGCCTCACGCATATAGAAGAATGTGGCATGGAGGCCGGAGTTAATGGCTAGATCAAAGTCCTCTTTTGTGTGCTCAATCAGGGGAAGTCCCGATTTTGATGTTTGGGCATTGTTTACAAGTGTATTGATTTTTCCGAACTGCTTTACGGTTTTGTCAATAACTTCCTTTATCCTGGATTCGTCTGCACCATCCGCTACCAGGGCAAGAACTTCCACTCCATATTGTTCTTCCAGACGCCTCTTGGCATCAAGCAGTCTCTGCTCATTTCGCCCTGTAATCACTATGTTGGAGCCTTCTTTTGCAAATGCAGAGGCCAATCCGAATCCTATCCCTTTACCGCCGCCAGTAATTATTGTTACATTGTTATATAGTTTTTTCATGTTGTATATTCTTTATTGTTCTATACGATTTAATTACTAATATCGTGCCAAAAATTTCCGCAGGAAATTAACAAGGAGGGTGAAGGAACGGAAGGAACGGAAGGAACGGAAGGGATGCCTGAGTAGATAGTGTCATCGGCTCAGACGCGATGCAGATGTTTTCCTGTGTGTTTTCTGCATCGTGTCGAAAGATCAGTGAATAATGCGTGAAGCGGTGACGCGATGCAGACGTTTCCCTGTGTATTTTCTGCATCGTGTCGAAAATTCTGGATTGTGACGCGGCGCACAGTTTAGCTAGAGATTTTTCTGTGTCGCGTCAGATGAAAAATGTATACCTTTGTTGATATAATATTTTTCAGTATGAGAATTCTTATACATACATTGGTGTCACCACTTCACGACAAGGTTTCTACTGAGAGGGCGGCTTGCGAATTTCTTGGCAATATTCAGAGCTATTGCGGCAGCGGACTTGTCAATTGCGGAAATGACTTCTCGTCTTATGGCCAGGGTGATTTGAGCCTGGTGTATGTGATGACCGGGGGGACCGAAGGGCTTTTTCTGGAGGTACTCCCTCAGATTCAGGGGCACGTTCATATATTGACATCGGGGCGAAGCAATTCACTAGCTGCTTCTATGGAGATTCTTTCGTATCTCCGTCAGCAGGGAAGGACAGGGGAGATTATCCACGGGGAAGCGGAGTATATTGCCCGTAGGGTGGAGCTCCTGGCAAGGGTGGCCCGTGCCCGCAAGAATCTGCAAGGGATGCGCCTTGGGGTTATAGGGGAACCGTCGGATTGGCTTATTGCAAGTGTGCCGGATGAGGCGGAGCTGCAGCAGCGATTAGGGATGGAACTGGTGAGGGTCCCTATTGCGGAGCTTATTGCGAAGCTGGAAGGGATATCGCAGGATCGGGAGAAGGGGGCGGAGGAGATATATCAGGCTCTGAAGGGTATTGTGGCTCAGTATAATTTGCAGGGGTTGACCCTCAGATGTTTTGATCTTCTAGGTCCTCTACGCAATACAGGCTGTCTGGCCCTGGCAAAACTTAATGCAGAGGGAATTACAGCCTCTTGTGAGGGGGATATTCCGGCGCTGGTGACAATGGCGGTAGGGCATGCCCTTACCGGGCAATCCGGATTCCAGGCCAATCCATCACGTATTGATCCCTCTGCAGGTGAATACCTTTTTGCTCATTGCACAGTTCCTCTGAATATGGTGTGCAGCTATGAGTACGATACCCACTTCGAATCGGGGCTTGGGGTTGCAATAAGGGGGGTATTGCCCGAGGGCAATGCCACCATTTTCAAGATTTCCGGGGATCTGGCCCGCTCATTTGTGGCACCTGCGACATTGCTCCGCAATCAGGCAGAGCCGGGGCTTTGCCGTACACAGGTGGTGCTGAGGGCAGAGGGGTGTGCCGAGTATTTTCTCAGCGGCCCTATCGGGAATCATCACGTTATCTTCTGCGGTGATTTTGCAGAGTTGTTTGAAGAATTTGTGAAACAATTGTAAGTGCTTAAAATATGAAACATTCAATAAAAGATTGGTTACTGGCGACACGCCCCTGGTCATTTCCTGCATCTGCAATGCCGGTTCTGGTGACATTGTTCTACCTTTGGTGGACCGGTCACGATGTGAACTGGGCTTTCGGAATATGGGCGATTATAAATATTGTAGTCTTTCACGCCTCCGGCAATACATGGAGCGACTATTTCGACTTCAAGAAAGGGGTGGATGCTGAAGATACATATGGCAACAGGACATTGACAGACGGTCTTTTTCTCCCCGGGCAGATTAAGGGGCTGGCACTTGGCCTTCTTCTTGCCGGTTCAGTTTTTGGTGTGACACTTATTTGCCTTACAGGTCTTCCGTTGCTTTATATCGGTATAGGTGGACTGGTATGTACCCTCCTGTATCCTTTCTTCAAATATAGGGCACTGGGGGATGTGGTGATATTTATGGCTTATGCATTCTTGCCGACGATAGGGACAAGTTATGTGGCTGCAGGGGAGATTGACTGGAGTGTGTGGGTAGTGGGACTGCCTGTAGGGCTGATAACCGTCTCAATTCTTCACTCAAACAATTTGAGGGATCTGAGGAGTGATGCCAGAGCAGAGATATCCACCTTTGCTGCCCTTGTGGGGAAAAAAGTTTCTGTAGCAATATATGTAATGGAGGTTCTGGTCCCATTTGTGAGTGTGGTGGTGTGTGTGATTCTCGGCTGGCTACCTGTATATTCACTGCTGGTTCTGGCTGCATTGGTTCCGGGATGGAAAGCTTGTCGTGTAATGCTTTCATATAAGAGTGGCGGAAGTGAGGTGATTGCAAATCTGGATCAGGCATCGGCACAGCTTCAGCTTGTATTCAGCCTGCTGTTCAGTGTGGGGCTCGTGCTTGGTGTACTTATTTGATATTTGTCTGCTATGGGAAAAGGTTTTTGCCTTTGTGGTGCAAGTTCAGATGTGAAGATGTCAAGGGTCTGGTTTACCGTGATACTGGCATTTGTCCTGTGGACTGTGATGTTCTCCCCATGGACAGCCCCTTATGTGAATTTCTGGTGGATGATGACCGGGTCAGCGTGTGTCCTGGCGGGTCTTTCGACATTGTTCAATCCCGGATGGTGGAGGGATTTGCGGTTTGATTTTTCCAATCTGGTGCTCGGAGTGTTGATAGCTGTTGCCCTCTGGGGAGTGTTCTGGATAGGGGACAAGGTCTCTGCCTGGATGTTTGATTTCGCAAGACCACAAGTGGATACTATATATGGTATGAAGGAGGGTGAGTCGCCTTGGCTGTTGACCATCCTTATGCTCTTTCTGATAGGTCCGGCTGAGGAGATTTTCTGGAGGGGTTACATCCAGAAAAATCTCTCTTTAAAATGGGGCGCAAATCTGGGATTTGTCGTGACAACACTCATATATGCCCTGGTTCACGCCGGCTCATTCAATTTTATGCTTACAATGGCTGCACTGGTGGCCGGTCTGGCGTGGGGTCTGCTCTACAGGTTTTTCCCGGAGCGTTTCCTGGCAATAGTTTTGTCGCATGCCCTATGGGATGTAGCAGTCTTTATATGGTTTCCCATTTAGGAAGGCTATAAGAATGTTATTTTGCCTCCTGCCTCATCTGCACTGATCTCCACTTCGCGGCCGAGGTAGATGCTGGCATTGGGAAACTCGTGTCCGCATGGGAAGTCGAAGATTACAGGGATGTCAAGCTCACGGGTGTAGCTGTGGATGAGATCATAAACGGAACATTGCCATTCGTCCTGGTCTGCAATATCGGTGAAATAGCCTACTATAATTCCTTTGCATTTGGCCAGTACCCCTGTCTCGCGGAGGTGCCACATCTTGCTGTCAATCTTATGCATATGCTCGTCAATATCCTCAATAAACAGGATTGTGGGCTCATCCCAATTATGGTCAATAGGGGTGGAGAGGAGATTGCGCAGTAGGGTTATGTTGCCACCGATAAGGCGGCCACGTCCCTGGCCATGGTTATTGTATTTGGAGGTAGGTGTGGTGTATTCTTTGGTCTTGCCGAATAGGGCATCCTTCAGTGAGTTTTGGGAGAAACCGTCAAAGCCGGGTTCAAAGGTGCCAGGCATGGCTCCGTGAATGGACTCGAGGCCTATTTTCTGCAGCGCAAAATGGAGTACAGTGATGTCGCTGTAGCCAATTATCCATTTGGGGTTCTGGCGGAAAATCTCCATATCCAGGTATTTGATGGTGTGCATGGTGCCATAGCCGCCACGGATAGAGACAATAGCCTTTACCTCTGGGTCCAGAACCATTTTGGTGAGCTCCTGGGCACGGAGTTCGTGTGGACCTGCGAAATCGTAGTGGATTTTGTCAGCAAGGTGCTCTCCTACCTTAACTTTGAGACCCCAACTCTCGAACTGCTCTTTCCAGTTGGCTGCAAGCTGTTTGTCTGATGGCGAGGATGCTATGGATATGACGGCGATAGTGTCGCCCGGCTGAAGGTATTGAGGTCTCATTTTTTATACAATTTTGAAATTTTATGTAAAGATAATTTTTTTAAATTTGTAGGGCAAAATTCTAATAGATTATGAAAAAACGGTCACTTATTGTAGCCCTTATGTGGTTAACATCGTTGATTTTTATGTCATGTTCAGAAAATAAGAAGGAGCCTACAAAGATATGGGCTTGGGTATCAGGAAGTCTGACAATGTCAGATGAGACTCTGGAGCATTATTTCAGCAAATGCAGTGAAGTGGGGATAGAGGCCATTATGATGGAGTGTCACGGCGGATATCCTGAAATCCTCGATTCCACATCATTCAGGGATGAGGCTGCAATACAGATTATCCGTCGTGCAGTACCTTATGCAGAGAAGTATGGAGTGGAACTGCATGCATGGATCTGGACTACCAACAGGTGCGAGAAGACCTTGAGAGAGGCCCATCCCGAGTGGTATCAGGTCAATGCCCAGGGGGAATCATGCAATGATATAAAACTTTACAATAGAGAACATTACAGATGGCTTTGCCCTTCACGTCCAGAAGTGACAGAGTATCTTAAGGAGAGGGTACGAGAGCTAGCGGAGATTGAGGGACTTGACGGTATCCACCTCGATTTTATAAGATATCCGGATGTTATCCTACCTTATGGTCTTCATGAGTCACGAGGAGTGGTACAGGATAAGGTGTACCCTTTATGGGACTTTTGCTATTGCGATGTGTGTCGTGCGGAGTTCAAGAAACAGTATGGTATTGATCCTATGGATCTGGAGGATCCTACTGCTTCTCAGGAGTGGATGCAGTACCGCTGGGACGCAATGGCCCATATGGCCAGCGAGGTAGCTGCCGAGATCAAAAAGTGCGGCAAGGTCTCTTCTGCCGCCGTCTTTGCTTCACCTGAGGAGTCCAAAAAACTTGTTCGTCAGGATTGGGCAAACTTCAGAAATCTTGATTACGTATTCCCAATGATATACCATAAATTTTATGCTGCTGAAGATCCTTGGGTGGAAACTGCAACCCATGAAGGTGTCGAGGCTTTAGCTGCTTCAGGCAATGGCGCACAACTCTGCTCAGGCCTTTTCATATGGCATGCACCTGCAGACAGAATCCCCGAGTTTCTTGACTATGTGAGCAATGGCGGAGCTGCCGGCATCAGCTTCTTCTCCCTTGAGGGAATCGACAAATATGAAGGTTACTGGGATTCGTTGAAAGTAGCTCTATCGCAATGGAAATAATTATTGAAAAAATATAGGAAGTTATGAAAAGAATTATTGCATTGGCACTTTGTCTTATAATTGGAAGTGCTGTGGTATTTGGACAAGAAGTGAAAGATGAGAATGTGAAATCAATCTTGGAAAAGAATGAACAGAGGGAAGTTTACCAGGCTAAACTGGAAGATTCCATGCTCGGTTTTCGTATGGGAGCAGAGTACTCCCTGAGATCACTCAATACCATAGGGGTTGTAGGTGCCACTAAGCATGGAGTTCACATTGTGGCAGGATACAGATTTACAAAACACTGGTATGTAGGTGGAATTGTGGGAGCTGACATAACTACACCTTTTGTAGTGACCAATACAGAGGAGGGCTATTATAATGACCCAAACTTCAACTACTACTATGACCGTGATGATATAGTCTATATTCCTGTCATAGCAGATATACGCTACTATTTCAATGTAAAAAAAGTCAGTACTTACCTTTTCGCAAATTTAGGAGCTGAATTCTCAACTATAACTGCAACCATTGCCTCTTTGGGTATTGGTTTCGATATCCATACAACCAAAGACCAGTGTGTTAATGTTGGCCTTGGATTGGGTTTGGGTAGCTGGATGTCTGGTGAAACTACATACCAGAAAAAGCCTTTGGAGCTTGATCCTGTTGATGGCTTTGTATTCAACTTGAAGGTAGGCTACTCGTTTTAGGTGAATACCTGCGGGGATAAAACAAAAAAAGCGTGCAGATTCTGAACGCTTTTTTTTGTGCGGGCGAAGGGACTCGAACCCCCACGCCTCTCGGCACCAGATCCTAAGTCTGGATTGTCTACCAATTTCAACACGCCCGCTTTTCCAAAAGAACTTTTATTTCCGTTTTGGGATTGCAAATGTAGAGACTTTTTTTGAAAGTGCAAATTTAATTTACACTTTTTTTAGTTTTTTGTAAATTTTGCAGAAACCCAATTGTCCTTTACCAATTCATATTCAAATTTAAGGGATTGTTTTTCAGCCTCTTCTATGAGCATAGGCAGGTCTTGGGTATAGAAGCCGCTGATGATCAACATTCCGCCCGGACGCAGACCACGTGAATAGGTGGACATGTCCTGAAGGAGGATGTTGCGGTTTATGTTTGCCAAGATAACATCGTATCTGCCGGCCTGAATAAGTGAGGCGTCACCATAACGCGCATCGACAGCTTCGTGTACACGGTTCTTCCATGCATTTTCCCTTACAGAGTATACTGCGGTAGGGTCAATATCTATCGCATGAACAGGGAACTCTGCTTTCATCTTGGCAGCAAGGATGGCAAGTATACCAGTACCGCATCCCATGTCAAGCACCTTGAGCCCTTTGAGGGTTTTCTCTTCGCGTTGCATAGCCTCCATCATGAGAGATGTTGTCTGGTGGTGTCCTGTGCCGAATGCCATCTTGGGGGTGATGGTGATGGTGTATTTGGTGCGTGGCAGACCTTTGTGGAAGTGGGCCTTCACTGTGCAGCGGCCGATTACTATTGGTTCAAAGGATGCCTCCCATACTGCGTTCCAGTTCTGTTCCTTGACGTAGTTAGTGGTATAGCTGAGGTCGAAGAGGTCGCGGTCAATTCCACTGAGGATCAGTTTGAGATTGCGCTCGGAGAATTGGTTTACCGGGATGTAAGCCTTGAGATACGGGTCCTCGTTGACATAGCTTTCGAAGCCGAGGTCAGCAATTTCTGCTACTACGATGTCGGAGAAATCGTCGCTGTAGGGGGTGATTTTGATTTGAACTTCTATGTAATCCATAATGCTTTTGGTTTTGGGCACGGATCTGGCTGTTTTCGTGCCCGTTTAGTGTTTTTTTTGTGGTTTGGGCACGGATTTGGCCGTTTTCGTGCCCGTTTTATATGATCCACTCCGGTTCTATATGAAATCCCCCGAGCGGGTCGGGGGATGATGTTTCAAGAAGATGCGGTCGCGTCCTGTCGAGGTTCCCGGGGCTTGCCTAGATTTCCTATGGGCCTGAAGATGAATTCCCTGTAAGACCTACAGAGGATGTCCCGTTAGGCTTGCCGAGGGTAGTGCCGACTAGTACGAAGTAGCGATACCGATGAAGTCCTCTGCTTTAAGGGCAGCGCCACCGATAAGACCGCCGTCGATGTCAGGCTGAGCGAAAAGTTCAGGTGCATTTGAAGGTTTGCAGCTGCCACCGTAAAGGATGGTGATCTCTTCAGCTAGTTCAGCACCGAATTTGTCAGCAAGAGCTTTGCGGATGAATGCGTGGATCTCCTGTGCTTGCTCTGATGTAGCTGTTAGACCTGTACCGATAGCCCAAACTGGTTCGTAAGCGACAACTACCTGTGCCATCTCTTCAGATGTAAGGGTGAAAAGTACCTCTTCGATCTGTTTGCCAACTACTTCAAAGTGTTTGCCTGCAACTCTTTCGTCTTTAACCTCACCTACACAGAAGATAGGTTTGAGACCAGCTGCAAGGGCAAGTTTTACTTTGGTAACAAGTGTCTCAGATGTCTCTCCATAGTACTCTCTTCTCTCTGAGTGGCCAAGGATTACGTATGAGCAGCCAACTGATTTAAGCATTGCTACAGATACCTCACCTGTGTATGCCCCTTTCTCGTGATCAGCGCAGTTCTGAGCTGCAAGTGCAACAGATGAACCTGCAAGTTTAGATGCTACTTCTGAAAGGTGTGTGAATGGGGGAGCTACGATAAGCTGTACATCTGATGGTACGGTAGAAAGTTTTGAAAGGATGCCGTCAACGAGCTCTTTGCCTTCGCTGACAACTGTGTTCATTTTCCAGTTTCCTGCTACGATTTTAGTTCTCATATACTTCTATTTATTTTAATACATTCATTTGGGGCTGCAAAATTAGAAAAATTCAACTAAAATTTATACTTTTGCGGGCTAATTAGGAAAAAAGTAAAATAATATATAATCAACTATGAACATTACAGAACTTAAAAAGGATGACTTGATGATTCAAGTCCAAATGGATTTCACTAAAGAAGACTACGCAGACAAAAAGAAAAAACTTCTTAACAAGTACCGTAGAGAGGTGGACATCAAAGGTTTCAGAAAAGGTATGGCTCCTATGTCACTTGTAGAGAAGACTCACGGTCAGTCTGCTTTGGTAGAGTCTATCAACGAACTTATCTCTGAGTCTCTTGACAACTATGTAAAAGAGAACAACCTTACCATTCTTGGTGAGCCACTTCCAAACGAGGAGGTAGAGTCTAAAAATGACTGGGCTGCTGGTGAGAACTTCACTTTCGTATTTGATATGGCGCTTGCTCCAAACTACGAGCTTAGCCTTTCAGCTGAGGACGTGATCCCTCACTACACCATCACAGCTACTGCCAAATCTAAAGAGGAGTACAAATCAAACATCCTTAAACAATACGGCAAACTCGAGAACTGCGAGACAGTTAAAGAGGAGGATTTCATCGTAGCTGACTTCGAGCAGGGTGAGACCAGAGTTGAGAAAACTTATGTAGCAATGAGAACCATCAAGGATGAGGCTTCAAAAGCTTTGTTCCTTGGTAAGAAAGCAGGTGACTCATTTGAGCTTAACGTTAACGAGGTATTCGTAAACGAGGCTGACCGCGCTGCTATGCTTAAAGTTAAGAAAGAGGAGCTTGCTTCTATGGACCCTATGTGGAAATTCACCATCGTAGAGGTTAAGAACTATGTTGACGCTGTTCCTGGTCAGGAGCTTTACGATATGCTTTTCGGTAAGGACACAGTTAAGACTGAAGAGGAGTTTGATGCCAAACTTGCTGAGAGAATGGCTGCTGAGTATGCAGAGGAGACTGACTACAGATTCATCCTTGATGCTCGCGAGTACATCATCAACAAAGCAAACATCGCCCTTCCTGAGGATTTCATGAAGAGATGGCTTTTCGCTGCTAACCAGGGTAAATTCACTATGGAGCAGATCGAGCAGGTGTTCCCCGCATATGCTAAAGATTTCCGCTCGCAGACCATCACCCAGAGAATCATCAAAGAGCAGAAACTTGAGATCAAGAAAGAGGATATGCTTGAGCAGGCTAAGAAATTGGCAAAATACCAGTTCGCTTCTTACGGTATTCCAAACGTGCCAGAGGAGTACCTTGTTAAACATGCTGAGAGCCTTATCGCTAACGAGAACGAGGGTCGCAGAATCTTCGAGAAAGTGGAAGAGACCAAAGTTCTTGACTATGTTCGCAGCGTAGTGACTATTGAGAAGAAGAAAATCTCTCTTGATAAATTCCAGAAATTGCAGTAATTGTCTGTAACATCTGGGACGCAATTCCGTATATATCCATAGAATATTAAACTTTAGAGATTATGGCAACAGAATTTGAAAAGTACGCAAAAGGTCACCTTGGAATCAGCAGCACCTCACTTGACAAATATTCAAGGGTGTATGCAGGCTATATTAATCCTACAATCATTGAGGAGAGGCAGCTCAATGTGGCCACTATGGATGTTTTCTCAAGATTGATGATGGACCGCATTATCTTCTTGGGTGTGGGAATTGATACCGATGTGGCAAACATAATCCAGGCCCAGCTCCTCTTCCTGGAGTCAACAGATCCTACCGCCGATATTCAGCTCTATCTGAACTCCCCTGGCGGAATGGTATATGCAGGGCTTGGTATATACGATACAATGCAGCTTGTTTCACCAGATGTGGCTACTATCTGCACAGGTATGGCCGCTTCGATGGCTGCAGTCCTATTGACCGCAGGTGCAAAGGGGAAGAGAACTGCTCTTCCCCACTCCCGCGTTCTCATCCACCAGCCAATGGGTGGTGCAGAGGGACAGGCGTCCGACATTGAGATTGCGGCACGCGAAATAAAGAAACTCAAAGGGGAGTTGTACGATATTATCTCCAAGCACTCCGGCAAATCGGTTAAGCAGATCGAGAAGGATGCTGACCGTGACTATTGGATGAGTGCCGAGGAGGCTGTCAAATATGGTATGATTGACTCAATTCTGAGCCGTACCAAATAATTAAGGCAATATATGAGCAAGAAGAAGGTGGAAAGGTGCAGCTTCTGTGGAAGGGGCAGCGACCAGGTGGATATGTTTATGGGTACAGGTGAAGTCTCAATCTGTGTGGATTGTGCCCTTACCGTATCGCAATATGTTCAGCAGGCTTTCGGTGAGGAAGTGGCTGTCAAGTCACCATCCAGAAAGGGTGGGGCAGAGGAGAATGAGACACTTCTGATGACCCCTAAGGAGATTACAGCATTTCTGGACCAGTATGTCATCGGTCAGGACGATGCGAAGAAGTTCCTATCTGTAGCAGTTTACAACCACTACAAGAGGATCAATTCTCCCAAAAGTGATGAACTCGAACTGGAGAAATCCAATATCCTCCTTGTGGGTGCCACAGGTACCGGCAAGACCCTCCTTGCCAGAACCATTGCCAAGATGCTCAATGTCCCATTTGCCATAGTGGACGCCACTGTGCTTACAGAGGCAGGTTATGTGGGTGAGGATGTGGAGACCATCCTAACCAGACTCCTTCAGGCATCTGACTACAATGTGGAGAAGGCTCAGAGAGGTATCGTATTTATCGATGAGATAGACAAGATTGCCCGCAAAAGCGACAACCCTTCCATTACCCGTGATGTCTCGGGTGAGGGTGTGCAGCAGGCGATGCTCAAGCTTCTCGAGGGTAGCATTGTCAATGTGCCACCACAGGGTGGACGCAAGCACCCAGACCAGAAAATGATTGCGGTGGATACCAAAAATATCCTCTTTATCTGCGGAGGTGCCTTTGAGGGTATCGAGAGGAAAATTGCCCAGAGGCTCAATACATCTGTAGTGGGTTATGGCGCACAGAAGAAGAACGAGTCAATCGACAAGGAGAACCTTCTGCAGTATATTGCCCCTCAGGATCTCCGTTCATACGGACTTATCCCTGAGATCATCGGCCGTCTCCCAGTGTTGACCTTCTTGAATCCATTGGATAAAGAGGCACTGCTAAGGATTTTGACTGAGCCTAAGAATGCACTTATCAAGCAGTATGTGAAGATGTTCGAGATGGATGGGGTAGAGCTTGTGGTGAAAAATGACGTGCTTGAGTTCATTGTCGAGACTGCTATCCAGTACAAGCTTGGAGCACGTGGTCTCAGGTCAATATGTGAGGCGATCCTCCTTGACTCTATGTATGAGGTGCCAGGCAGCGGCAAGAAGAAACTCACCATTGACCTCAAATATGCAAAGGAGAAAGTGGCTCAGTTTACCGGATCCCTCCTCTCTTGATCACCTGAAAAGTAGAGATACAGGTCATTTTCGCAGTTGTGGAAATGACTTTTTTTATGCTGTCAGAAAATCTTTAAAAATTTTATTGCTATTTTTACAAAATCTAAAATTTATCCGAGAAATATGAAAAAGCTGTTTTTTATCGCTATTGCTATCGTGGTGGTAGCTTCCTGTCAGCCCAAATGTGATGATGCAAACTACCTTACATTCAAGAATGCAAACTGGGAAGTGACAAATATAGATAAGGGGATTACCCTCAAACAGTACCACTTTCAGGGTGAGGAGCAGATTTTTGAATCATCACAATATATAAGCATCATCGAGATGGACACTAAAGCTGCAGCCACAGGCCGTTGGGCACTTGCCAATGACCCTGGTAAAATTACCAGAACCAGCAAATTTGCAGCAGACAGCGGTGCAATTGTAGCGATGAACGGTACCTTCTATAATATGAGTGTACCATATAACAGTGTAAGTTTCTTCAGAAAATATGGTGAACTCTGTTATGAATTCACTGAGAATATGGGGCAAAGGGACAATGGCGCTGTGGCCATAAGAAAAAATGGTCAAGTGTATCTTGTAGCTGCTCCTGTTGATACAGTGGGTATGGTCCTCGACAAAGGGTGGGCCAATAATGTAGCTGAACCCCATGTAATGGGTAGCGGTCCCCTTCTTATGATGGACGGCAATGATGCTTATCTTAACGGGAGCTCTTTCAACCAGAAACGTCACCCCAGAAGTGCCCTTGCTACCAGCTCCAAAAAAGTATATCTCATTACAGTAGATGGACGTGCTCCAGGTGTGGCTGATGGTATGACACTTCCTGAATTTACCAAGATTATGCGATATGTAGGTGCTGAAGATGCACTAAATATGGATGGCGGAGGTTCTACTACACTATACGTCAAAGGAATGGGCGTAGTAAACCACCCTTCAGACAACAAAAAATTTGACAAGGAAGGAGAGAGATATGTTGTCAACTCACTACTCTTCATAAAATAATTCCCCACATACTTACTATGAAAAACTTCATATCCATTATAATGGCAGCTGCCCTTATGGCAAGCTGCTCTGACGTAGTTGTTGTCTCGCATCAGGATAAAGCAGCATACACCATCACTGCCTCACCGGCAGAGACCAATGACGCCCAGATGAATTTCAGTTGGGCCACAGACACTACTATCACCGAGGCCATACTTGAGGTGACACCTGTCAAAGACAGAAATTGGAAAAACTCCCTAAAAGAGAGTTTTCACGGGGCTCTGTGTACCACTTTTGACAGCGTCTACTCCAAGACCCACGATGGGAAAGATTTTTATGAGGATGCTGTGTTCAATAAATACAATGCAAATATCAAAGGCCTTGCCTCCGATACACGATACAAATACAGAATCATCACTACTGATACCAGCTCTGTCCACTATTTCCACACTGCAGGTGCCAAGAGATGGGAAGCTTGCATTATATCAGACTTTCACGTATACTCCCCCTTATATGGCAGAACCCAGGCAGCTATGGATATGATATCTACAGTAGAGAACTACAAACCATTTGACTGGATCCTACACTTGGGAGATATCACCGCATGGGGAGGCAGTTACACATTCTGGAAAGACCTTTACAAAGAGGCACCTTTCCACAAGTACATGTGGGCCGGTGTCAATGGAAACCACGACAATATGACACGTGGCTACCACAGAACCACAAATGAGTTCTTCCGTGACGCAGCTGCATATCCGCGTAATGGTTACACCTCAGAAGAGGGTGTCTGCTACCATTTCCGCTATGGTGATGTCCTTTTCATAATGCTCAACAATGAGAATATGAAAGACAGCCTTGGCCTTGAAGCGGCTCAGCAATGGGTACGCCAGGTAGTGGCAGAGAACCCTGCCCCTTACAAAGTGGTGTGCGAGCACTACCAGTGGTTCTTTGGCAAAGATGGTAAGACCTCACAATATGGACGCTGGAGCGCCTTGTTCGATGAACTGGGGATTAATCTTGCCCTTGCAGGAAACAACCATATCTATGTAAGCACCCCTGCCCTTTATGACGGAAAGACAACAGACGGCACAAAAGGGACAGTCTACATCCAGACCCCATCTTCAGACAATGAGCGAGGTGTGGAATATGACCCTCAGGCACCCCTTGCAGAGAACGATGACAAGATCAAGTTCCGCTGGAGTGAAGGTGGCAACACTGTAGGTGCAATGCATATGAAGGTGACCCCAGAAAAAATGACACTGGTACTCCTGGACCGCCATGGCAATGTTCTGGATACCAATTACGTATATCCTACCAGATAATAATTCAATATAAATTATATCAGTTCCAATTTTTAAATCAGAGAGATTATGAGCAAATGTAAATCATTGCTCTTGGCGGCTGTTATGCTATTGTCCTACTCGGCATCCGCACAAGAGTACGTTACCCCATTTTATCATTGCTTATTGAATGAGGCTTATTATGATCAGTTAGTAGGAGAATCATCAGGAGACAGGACCTATAATTACATTATGGATATTGCCCCCTATGAGAGAGACCGTAAACATAGCGATTACGAAGGTGAATTCTTCGAATCAAGATATGTGGTAGAGAAGCTTAAAAGTTATGGTATTGAGAATGCCGTGACACTGAAACTGGGAAAGACCAAAACATGGGACGGCGTGAGCGCATCCCTATGGGAGACCTCTCCAAATAAGGTTAAAATTGCAGATTATCAGGATCTTGCAGCCATACTTGCACAAGGGAGTGCCAAAGCAGATGTAGAGGCAGAACTTATCTGGATCGGAAGAGGCACAGACAAAGAACTTGAGGGATTGGACCTTAATGGCAAAATAGTGGTAACTGAGGCATCCGGCGGCCGTGTTCATGACAAGGTTGTGGCCAAAGGTGCTGTTGGTGTTATCAGCTTCAATTCACCCCGTCCACTGGTTGACCCTCTTCAGATCCCCAACTCAGGAATCCGCAGCAAGAACCCCACCTTCTGCTTCAACCTCCCACCAAGAGACGGTTACGCACTTCGTGACAGATTGCTCTATGGTGAAAAAATCACAGTTCATGCAAAAGTAGAGGCTACAAATGAGGAGACCGACATCGAAGTACCCACCTGCTTTATCCCTGGTACCGATCCAGATGCTGAGGAGGTTATCTTCGTGGCCCACCTTTATGAAGGTTATGTGAAGCTGGGGGCAAATGACAATATCTCAGGTTCCGCAGCCCTCCTTGAGGTGGCACGCACCATCAATGAACTCTACAACAGTGGCAGACTTCCTCGCGCCAGAAGGGGTATGAGGTTCATTTGGGTACCTGAATTCCAGGGGTCAATTCCTTGGGCCATCCAAAACAAAGAGGAGCTTGAAAAGTCCCTTTGTGCCATAAATCTTGACATGGTGGGTCTATGGTTGAGCAAAAGCGAAGGTTACTATTGCCTTCACCGCACCACAATGGGCAACCCCCACTATCTCAATGATGTAGCAGAGTCATTCTACCACTATATGGGTGCTACAAACCGCAGTTTTGTGGCAACAGGTATGGGTCGTCCCGATGCACTCAAACCTGTCTTCAGCCTCACAGGATCGCACGACCCATTCTACTATGCTATCAATGCCCACTACGGCGCATCTGACCACGAGGTATTCAATGATTGGGGTGTACAGGTGCCAAGTGTCATTATGATTACCTGGCCAGACAACTACTACCACACTTCAGGTGACAGACCTGCTATATGCGATCCTACTCAGCTTCACAGAGCTGTAGTCATTGCTGCTGCAACAGCATACACCATTGCCTCGGCAGAGGAGGAAGGCGCTATTAAGATTGCATCAGAGGTGGCAGCCAATGGTGACAAACGCCTCTCATTAAAAATGAGGCACGATCTTGCACAGATGGGCTCAGCCTCAGCTCAGGAACTTGCATCTGCATACAAGTCAGCACGCTGGAATCAGGATGCTGTCGAGAAAAATGAGATTGCAACCCTTGCTTCAGTGCTTGAGCTTGCCCCTGAGAGCAAAGCACTTGCAGAATATGTGGCAACACTACAGAAAGGTATCCGTGAGACAGCCAAGGACAATGCCCTTGATATAGATGCAGCGATGAAAGCGTACGCATCATCCCTAGGATGTGCCCCTGTAAAGATCGAACTCACAGCTGAAGAGAAAGCCGCTGCCAAAGTTTATCCAAAATCTACAGCAAAAGTGCTGGAGAGTGGCTACGGCGTAATGAGGACAATCTCACCAGAGCTTATGACCAAATACGGATTCGACAAGAGGGGTTCTGTAATCAATGGAGGCGAAATCGCCAAATTGACCACAGACGGCACAAACAGCATCCTGGATATCAAGAAGATGCTTGACGCCCAATTCCCAGTTGGCGACTCAATAGAGACCATAACCAAATACGTAAAAATGCTTGAAGAAGCGGGATTGGTTACCTTCTAACAAAAACGGGGGCTTTTTTAAGCTCCCGTTTTTATTTCTTATTTCTTGAACATAAAGTAAACCGCCAGGACCAGAAAAACAAAGCCTATAAGGTGATTGAGGCGGAATTGCTCATTTTTAAATACTGCCAGGCTGAATATGACAAATACAGTGAGGGTTATCACCTCTTGGATGACCTTCAGTTGCATGAGCGAGAAGGGTCCACCTGTACCGATAAATCCCATTCTGTTGGCTGGTACCTGAAGACAGTATTCAAAGAATGCTATGATCCAGCTTATCGCTATCACACCGATAAGTGGAAGTGAGCTGAACCATTTATACTCAGCCAACTTGAGGTGACCATACCAGGCAAGTGTCATAAAGACATTGGAGGCCACCAGAAGGAGAATTGTAAATATTGCTCTTCCCATACTGCAGAAAACTACCTCCAATTACATCCGCTCTCTTGCGCAGCCTTGGCTGCAGCCTCTGCGAAGTCTTCACCTTTTGATGCATAGATGATAGCACGTGAAGAGTTGATAAGGACACCGCAAGCGTCGTTGCTTCCATATTTGTGCACTTCTTCAGCCGAACCGCCCTGTGCACCTACACCCGGAACAAGGTAGAAGTGTTTGGGGCAAAACTCTCTTATCTCTGCCAATTTCTCAGCACGGGTAGCACCGACCACATACATCACCCTCTGATGCGACTCAGGAACGATATCGTTCATATTTTCGATTACCTCTCTGAACAAAGGACGTCCATCTTCAAGAACCTTGGTCTCAAAATCTTCTGCAGAAGGGTTAGAAGTAAGGGCCAATACTATTACCCATTTCCCTTCATACTCCAGGAATGGTTTGATGGCATCCCTACCCATGTAAGGGGCAAGTGTCACTGCGTCGAAATCCATCTTCTCGAAGAATGCTTTGGCGTAAAGTGCAGCTGTATTGCCTATGTCCCCCCTTTTGGCATCTGCGATGATGAACATCTCAGGGTAGTTCTTACGGATGTAATCTACAGTCATTTCGAGCTGCTGCCATCCAGACACACCCTCTGCCTCATAGAAGGCAATATTTGGTTTGTATGCTACGCAATAGGGTGCAGTGGCGTCAACAATCGCTTTGTTGAACTCGAAGATAGGGTTCTCCATTGAGAGAAGATGCTGCGGGATTTTCTTGAGGTCTGTATCAAGTCCTACGCACAGACAGCTGTTCTTCTTCTGTATTTGGGAATATAGTTGTTCGTAAGTCATTATGCTTATATTTTATTTGTCAAAGTATTTGTAGAACAATGCAATCGATTCCATACCTCTCCATAGCTGTGAAAGGAGATAGCTCTCATTTGGAGAGTGGATGGTATCTCTCTCAAGACCGAAGCCCATTAATAGAGGATCTGCCTTAAGGATCTGCTGCATATCTGCAAGGATAGGAATACTTCCACCACCTCGGCTTGGTACAGGCTCAATGCCGTAAACCTCCTCCATAGCTTTCGCTGCAGCCTTATAAGCAGGAGATGAGATAGGGATAAGGAAGCCGTTGCCACCATGGTGTGGAGTCACTTTTACCCTTACACCCGCAGGAGCTATGGACATGAAGTGCTCCTCGAACAACTTCGCAATCTTGTTGCAATCCTGATTAGGAACAAGTCTCATCGATATCTTGGCGTGCGCTACAGATGGTAGGACAGTTTTTGAACCCTCTCCGATAAAACCTCCCCAAATGCCGTTTACATCCAGGCAAGGGCGGATACCTGTACGCTCCATTGTGGTGTACCCCTCTTCACCAGCTACTGCATCAATATCCAGGAACTCTTTGTACTCCTCTTCGTTGTAAGGGGCACGTGCAAGCATTGCCCTGTCTTCAGCAGAAAGCTCCACTACATCGTCATAGAAACCTTTGATAGTGATGTGACCTTTATCATCGATAAGCTGGTCAATCATCTTGCAAAGGGCATTGATAGGGTTGACCACAGCACCGCCGTAGTGTCCTGAGTGAAGGTCTTTGTTAGGACCTGTAACCTCCACCTCCACGTATGCAAGTCCCCTCATACCGCAGTTGATAGATGGAACTTTCTCGCTTATCATTGTGGTGTCCGATACAAGCATGATGTCGCATGCAAGCATATCCTTATGCTCTTTTGCCCACTCTGCAAGACTTGGTGAGCCAATCTCCTCTTCACCTTCAAGGATGAATTTGATATTGTGGTTTACAAGCCCTTTCCTAACCAGATATTCAAATGCTTTAAGGTGCATGAAAAGCTGCCCCTTGTCGTCATTGGCACCACGGGCATAGATGGCACCGTCGCGGATTTCAGGTTCGTATGGATTTGATTTCCACAGCTCGATAGGGTCTACAGGCTGAACATCATAGTGTCCGTATACCAGGATGGTGGGTCTGCTTGGGTCGAAACGTTTTTCGCCGAATACTACAGGGTGACCTTTGGTTGGGTACACCTGAGCAGTATCTGCACCTGCGGCCAACAAGAGCTCCACAAGTTTGTGTGCACAAGTTACCATATCTTCTTTGTGGGCTGACTGGCTGCTGACAGATGGGATTCTGAGCAGTCCGAACAGTTCATTAAGGAATCTTTCCTGGTTTTCAGCGATGTATTGTTTCATATTGTCTCTTTTAATTTGTTACTATTTGATTTCTGCTATGATAGATTCTGAACCTACCACTTTGTCTCCCACTTTCACATTGATCTTGGCGTCAAGGGGGAGGAAAATGTCTGCTCTGGAGCCGAATTTGATGAAACCTTCAGGGCCTCCGGCCTCCACCATTTTACCCTTCTGGGCATAGCACACCACCCTTCTTGCAACAAGTCCTGCAATCTGTCTGGTAAGGATCTCAGTGCCGTTTTCGTTGCGGATGACGATGGTGGTCCTTTCGTTTTTCTCTGATGATTTCGGGTAGAAGGCTGCTACATATTTGCCGGGGTGGTATTTGTAGTGTACCACCTCTCCGCTAATGGGGAACCAGTTTACGTGTACATTGAAGAAAGACATGAAAACAGATACTTGGATCCTTTTCCCTTTGAAGTATTCTGGCTCTTCCACCTCTTCAACAATGACAACTTTACCGTCAGCAGGAGCACTCACAAGTGTGCCGCTGCCGTTAGCTACCCTTTTGGGTACCCTGAAAAATGAGAGGATGAATATGGTGAAGCCTATAAACAAGGCAACAGCTACCCACGCCCACATAGTATATTCAAAAACGTCAAGTGCCACAATGGAGAACATTATGGCAAGTGCAAGTGTTATGAAAATGGTTTTGTAACCCTCTTTGTGTACTTTCATAGTTTAGGTTAGATTAGTCCGAAGATGTAAATATAGGCAATTGCTACCGGAAATGCAATCAGAGCACCATCAAATCTGTCAAGCAGACCTCCGTGACCAGGCATTATCTTGCCAGAATCCTTTACGTTGAAATTCCGTTTGAGTTGTGATTCCACCAAATCTCCCAGTGTGGCAAAAATGTTTATTACCACTGCCAAGCCTACTGCTGGTGCCATTTTGAATGGCAACAAGTCAAATTTTGCAAGGTAGAATCCCACTACGGCACTTACAAACAGGCTGCCGATATAACCTTCCCAGGATTTTTTAGGGGAGACCGATGGGAAGAGCTTGTGGCCGTTTTTCTGACCGAAAAGCATTCCGAAAATATATGCTCCCACGTCTGAGGCCCACAGAATGATAAAGAGAGCCAATACTATCACTCCGTTAAAACGACCGGCATAGTCAAATGCCAGGAGATTCAATAGGGTAAACGGCAAGGCAATATATATTATTGGGGTCAGCAGGTATGGGAAAAGGGTATAGTCTTCCTTTTTCCACAGGAGGATGATGAAAATCAGCGATACAGGGATTGAAAGTGCAAAGAGCAATCCGGGCTCAATAGAGAAATGTCTGACAGAGAATACCCCTGTAAAGAGGAGCAGACCGCTGATTATCGAGAGCCATTGCCCAAGGCAAAGTTTCTTGCCCAGGGTAATGTTGAGGTATTCGTACATCATTACCACTACGATAAATCCAAATACTCCACAAAATGCCAAAGGGGACCATAGAAGACCCCCCAGCATGACAGCAGCAAAAATTATTGCGCTTATTGTTCTGGTTATAAAGCTTTTCATATTGATTAAGCGTTGACTGTTTCTTCGAATGGAACTTCTGTTGTAGGTGCAACCCCATCTTTAGGTGCTCGCGGACCGAAAATTTTCTCCAAGTCTTCAGAGAAAATTACCTCTCTTTCAAGTAGCAACTCTGCCAGCTGGGTGAAGCCATCCATATTGTTGCGGAGCACCTCCAGTGCCTTCTCGTGAGCCTGGTCGATAAATTGTTTAACCTCATTATCAATAAGCTCGGCTGTCTTCTGGCTGTATGGCTTGTCAAAACTGTAGCCGTTGCCACCGGTAGAGTCGTAGTATGAAAGATGACCCACCTTCTCGCTCATACCGTAGTATGTTACCATAGCGTATGACTGCTTGGTCACTTTTTCCAGGTCGCTGAGAGCACCGGTAGAGATTTTCCCGTTGATTATCTCCTCTGCAGCCCTACCACCGAGTGTTGCAGCCATCTCGTCCATCATTTGCTCAGTAGTAGTGATCTGACGCTCTTCGGGTAGATACCATGCAGCTCCAAGTGCCCTGCCTCGAGGGATAATGGTGACTTTAAGCAATGGATTTGCATTGGGGAGCATCCAGCTTACTGTCGCGTGACCAGCCTCGTGATATGCGATGGTCTTCTTCTCATGGGCAGTGATTATCTTGCTCCTGCGCTCAAGACCGCCAATGATTCTGTCGATGGCATCAAGGAAGTCCTGTTTGTCGATGGCTTTTTTATCCTTACGTGCTGCGATAAGGGCAGCTTCATTGCAAACATTGGCGATGTCTGCGCCCGAGAAGCCTGGAGTCTGTTTGGCAAGGAATCCTATCTCAAATCCATCTACAAGTTTCAGATTACGGAGGTGTACATTGAAAATAGCCTCCCTCTCCTTAAGCTCAGGAAGGTCCACGTGAATCTGCCTGTCAAAGCGGCCAGCACGCATAAGTGCCTTGTCGAGAATATCTGCACGGTTTGTGGCAGCCAGGATGATGACTCCTGAGTTGGTACCGAAGCCGTCCATCTCTGTAAGGAGCTGGTTGAGGGTGTTCTCGCGTTCGTCATTTGACGAAAAGCCTACATTCTTGCTACGGGCACGACCTACTGCATCGATCTCGTCGATAAATACGATACAAGGAGCTTTCTCTTTTGCCTGACGGAAGAGGTCCCTCACTCTGGAAGCACCTACACCTACGAACATCTCCACAAAATCTGAACCTGAGATGGAGAAGAATGGCACATCTGCTTCACCTGCCACAGCTTTTGCAAGAAGGGTCTTACCTGTACCAGGAGGGCCTACAAGGAGAGCACCCTTAGGGATCTTACCGCCAAGAGCGGTATATTTCTTAGGATTCTTGAGGAAGTCCACTATCTCCATAACCTCCACCTTCGCCTCTTCCAGACCTGCCACATCCTTAAATGTCACTTTTACATTGTTCTCCTTCTCATAAAGCTTTGCCTGAGATTTTCCCACACTGAAGATTCCTCCGCCACCTCCCTGGCCTCCACCCATCCCTTTCTGCATAGGGCGGAACATGATAAACCAAAGGATACCGAAAATCAATAGAGGAAAGATGAACCATTCAAGCAGCTTCCCGAAATAGTTCTCTCTGGTCTCAGTAGTGATGACAAATCTCTGCTCGGCAGGGAGTGCCATGCGCGCCTCCTCCAAATTCTCCTCAGCATTGAAATTTGGCGATACGATAAAGAAGAAATGGGGTCCCATAGATGGTTCCCTACCTCCGAAATATTTGTTCACATATTTCGACAGACTGTCTTTGTAGATATACACCTCGGCTCTCTGGAGATTGGTGATATATGTAACTTTCTCCACATCACCAGCCGGGATCATCTGCTCCTTCACTGTAAGCCACTCGGTCTTCACAGGGTCTGCAGATCCATACATTCTGAAGACAAAGCCTAAAGCCAGTATCACAAAAAAGTAGATCCACATAAAATTGAATCTGGGACCTTTTTTGTTGTTTGTGTTAAGAGGCCTCTTTGGCTGGGGCCTCTTGTCATTAAGTGGTTTCTTGTCGTTATTCTGATTAGTCGTCATATTCGTCTTTATAGTCTTTACGGATAGCGTCGGCCCAAAGATCTTCGAGCCTGTAGAAGTTTCTGTATTCAGTGAGGAAAACATGGACTACAATATCATCGTAGTCAAGAATCACCCAGAAGCCGTTCTCTTTGCCCTGCATTCTGCGCAGTCTTCTCTGGCCTTTTTCCCACATCATATCCTCGATGTTATCTGAAATAGCTGCTACAGCTGTAGTCGAATCTGCATTACATATCACGAAATGGTCAGCAATGGCAGCGCCAATTTTGCGCAAGTCGAGGGAGCAAACATTTTTTGCTTTCTTGTCGAGCATTGCTTCTGCAATAATGTCAATTTCTTTCATTTATTATTTCTATTTTTGTCCGACAAAGATACTGCAAATTTTTGACCATTTATGACAGATGTGACAGTAA
>JAZRHK010000053.1:0-1083 GCA_045644725.1 Candidatus Coprenecus sp.
GTGGCAACTGCCTACTATAGGCCGATGGGAAAAGTCCTGTGGCAAGCACCCGACTCAAAAGCCCCTGGCTTTGCTCTCGCGCATCATCCTTGCCTCCACCCAACCAGGACAATGGATTCTCGACCCCTTTGCCGGAAGCAGCACCACAGGCATAGCCTCCACTCTGCTCGGGCGCCGTTTTCTTGGCATAGAACGGGAAAAAGAATTTGTAGAGATGAGCCGCAAAAGGCGCGAAGAACTGGAAGAGTATGGCATAGCACAGCTATACCGTTCAAAAATCAAGGACCTCTCCAAACTGAACCTCACCTCTGCTCAACTGTTATGCGAGGATGGAGAAAGCCTCTACGGAGACCTGCCGTTTTGAAAATACCAATGTCCTGCCCTCTGGGGTGGGACATTTTCGTTATAAAGTTCTACGGACATTTGGTGGGGAGTGTTTATTTTTATACCTTTGTAAGGTTTTAACATCACTACTTTTATATGGCAACATTCCACTTATACAACTATCAGTTTGGGAAATTGGGTTCGGAAGAAGAACCCGATCTTTTTGGTAATAAGACTTTGAGTGAACTGGCAGATGAGAACTTCCCCCGTCGTCAGGAAATACTGGACAATCTGCTTGCAGAAGACTACCAAAAGACAAGTCAGATTGTATTCAGTAATGCATCCCAGTCAAGGGAGTATGCACACATACACCTGATGCCACCTACAGACAATATCTGCATACTAAAAATAGCGAACAGAAAAACACTGAATATTACCAATAGTAAGTTTGAGGAGAAGAGGGAATACGACTATGCCAACTGCCTTTTCGTCATAGATAATAGAGAGGGTATTCAGCGTATAGCCATAGAGCAGAACAGAAATGTATTCAAGGAGGTTAGATTTCTGGCAAATATTTTCAAATTGACACTTAACAGGTTGCTGAAACCCTACGGTCTTCACATAGAGTTGTATAATCTACAGGATTCTGCCGACTTTTGGCGATGTGTGAACGACAAGCAGGAGTATCCCAAAGGGTTCTATAAACTGATATTCAAGTTGCCCCACCTGAACCTTGATCGTCTTACCAAGAAAATTGAC
>JAZRHK010000054.1:0-2290 GCA_045644725.1 Candidatus Coprenecus sp.
GGATATTTTCTGCTTGTACTCTTCGGCTGTAAGCGGTTGAGTGAAACCTGAATAAAGATAAGCACCGGATTGAGCATCAAGGATATACCACATCTCTGACTTACCCATCTTATCGTGTTCGCGTTGCGCCATCTCATCATCAGGATGTACTTGTATGCTAAGATCTGACTTGGCATCGATGAACTTGACAAGCAAGGGTAACTTATTATTGTATTGTCGTGCTACGGTTTTTCCTAATATCTCTTCGGGGTGTTCACTAATAACATCAGTTAGTACCCTACCCTTATGCTCACCATTAGCAATGACAGATGGTGAGGAGGCGACAGCACTTACCTCCCAGCTCTCACCGATATTATCAGGATTGTCAACAGACAGTCCTTTCCATGGTGCTAATCTGTTGCCTCCCCAGACTACTTGGTGGAGGTTGGGATGGAAAACAAATGGATACATAATTGAAGACCAGGACCTTCTAAATCTCCCTTAAAGGGAGACTTTGGGGGAAAGACAATATGAATTTCGGACCCTCTAAATCTCCCTTAAAGGGAGACTTTGGGAAAAGACCCTCTAAATCTCCCTTGAATGGAGACTTATTAATTTAGATTTTATATGAGTTATTACGTTTTCTGTATTGAATAGGATATCTTCATTAGTAAATCTAATTACTGTATATCCCATTTGTTCTAACCATTCTTGCGAATAACATCCTCTTTTTGCTGTTCATCTGAAAAATGATATGCACCATCTAGTTCTACAATCAGTTTTGACTTGCGAAAAAAGAAATCTACTATATACTGACCAATAATATATTGACGTCTGCATTTTTCACCTAAACCACTTGATTTTGCTATTTTCCAAAATACAGTCTCAGCTGTTGTAAGATTTCTACGGTTATTCTTTGAGTTTTCTTTTAGAATGGTGTAGGCTAATGGGTCTGCAACTTGCCATTTGGGAGCATTAGGACCCTCTGAATCTCCTAGACCCTCTAAATCTCCCTTAAAGGGAGACTTGGAGGAAAGACCCTCTGAATCCCCTAGACCCTCTAAATCTCCCTTAAAGGGAGACTTTGATGAAAGACCCTCTGAATCTCCAGGACCCTCTGAATCTCCAGGACCCTCTAAATCTCCCTTAAAGGAAGACTTGGAGGAAAGACCCTCTGAATCTCCTGGACCCTCTAAATCTCCCTTAAAGGGAGACTTGGGGGATTGAAAGTCATCACCATTTGATAGATTTGGGGGTAACCATTCTTCCCCCTTTAAGGGGGACCGAGAGGGTCTATCCATAAATCCTCTTAGCCTCCTCGTAGGTGTCCAGGCTACCGATGTCGAAGCGACCGGCGGACATGGGCCAGGCGTGCATGGTGGTGTGGTCAACCATATAGTGGGCGAGGTTACCTGGGGCATCCTTGCCACAGCCATTGTTTATGCTGTCTAAGATGAGAGGGATGTCCTTTGCCATATATATATAAAAAGGTGGAACAGCCCAATGACTCTTTGGTACTTGGGGCTTCTCTTCCATGTTCAACACCTTATTATTCTCATCGAGCACCACTACTCCAGTGCGCTGCAACTTCTCTATAGATGGTTGCTCATGGCACATGATGCAAGAGGTTTGCTTTTCGTAGGCGTAATCGACAAACTCCTGGAAACTGAAGTGGAGGATGTTGTCGGCGGCGACGACGAGGAGATCTGGAGCCCCCTCCTGTCCTCCCCTTTGTGGGAGGGAATTGAGAACCACACCCTCAGCCCTCTCCAAAGGAGAGTTTTGGTCAAAGGTCAAAGGTCTAAGGTCTAAGGTGTTGATTGCTAAGATTAAATCGCAAACGGCGCCGAGGCGGGTTTCGTTGGTGTCGGTACCATCGTCGATGATGCGGATGGGTTTGGTGTATGTTTGTTTTGCTGCCCACTCTTCGAAGATATGGGCAAACTTATGGTTTGTTACTATGACATGCTCGGTAATCTGTGGAATGCGGTCGATGTCATCAAGCATTCTACCGAGTATTGTTGTCTTGCCAATCTCAAGGAGTGGCTTTGGAAAATTCTTTGTTAGTTCGCCGAGACGTGTGGCGTAGCCGGCGGCGATTACGATGTTGAGCATAGTTTATTTTACAAAATGTTATAGGAGTTAGAGGAAGTTAGAAGAAGTTAGAAGGAGTTAAAAGACGTATGCTTCTAGTGCACCTTCATCCTTAACAGGGAGTTAAAGGAAGTTAGAAGAAGTTATCGCTTCGCTAAAAAGTTAGAGGACATTAGCAAAAGTATAGTCTGCACTCCTTCACTCCTCATCTCTCATC
>JAZRHK010000055.1:0-1014 GCA_045644725.1 Candidatus Coprenecus sp.
CAACACAACTATCGGGAATAAAATCAAATGAAATTGTTCCCGACAGAATATTAACATTCCCCCTCTAGCACCACTTAGCTACAGGAGTGCAATTTATTTCTTCCTTGAAGCCGGTTCACTATTCACCTTCCTCTCAATTATCTTCTCCGCATAGTGATACTGTCGGGAAGAAGACCTGCCCTCCACCTCAATGCGGTATTGTGTATCGGAATCGGAGGTGTAGAAACTGATTGTGGCCTCACCGTTCTCATCAAGCTTCACCGCAGGGTTCCAGTACAAGGTAATTCGGTTATCTTTAGCCTTGGATTTCTTGCTCTCTGGAGTATCGTATTTTGGAGAGTAGAATCTGGCTGGTTTCTGCCAGCCTAGAGGGTAGGCGCTGGTAACGTTGTATGGAACCAAGTCTGTCCTTACATGAGGTTTTGTTCTCACCATCAACACAGGAAATGATAAAAGTTCACCCATCTCAAATGCTGGCTGGAATGGAGCTGCAGCCAAGCCCGATACATATACAATTGACTCAACTTCAGATAAAGGGATATTGAGTACTGAATATACTGACTGCTCTCCCATTGCTGGCACATACATACCATTAAGATAAGTCAATACTACACCCCATCTGCCTGGTGCTAACGGATATCCTCTGCCATTCATACTTGCCGGAGATTTTTTAGGACCTATAAGCACTCCTGCCGGTATAGGTTCACCATTTAAATCTCTTGGTTTTTCAACTCTCTCTCCAAAACCGCCATAATACTCTCTCACACCTGGATATGCCTGCGTGACATATTGTCCCACAGTATAGCTTCTTGAATATGGTTTCATATCCAGCGAATCCCTAATCCACTCTCTTCTCAACGGATAATTTGGGAGAGGTGCCGGTGAGTTCTTTAGGGTAACCAGCTGTGATGTTACAACAATCGGGTTCAGTTCAAATGCCATTGCGTGCTCGCCGTCATCTTTGCTGTAATAGATTGATTCAACAGTAGTAGTGAATTTGGGGGTATACTTGAC